>SSEX01000158.1 GCA_008015085.1 Tolumonas sp.
CATGCAAGAGGTCCGCGGTTCGATCCCGCGTAGCTCCACCAAATTCAGGTTAGGCAGAGGTACCGAATCTCGGGGTTTTAGCTCTGCTGGGAGGGCGCTTGCGTGGCATGCAAGAGGTCCGCGGTTCGATCCCGCGTAGCTCCACCAAATAAAAGCCCGTCTCAGTGAGACGGGCTTTTTTCATTTCTAATCATCAATTTTTCTTTGCGGAGCAGACTATCGCCTCAATCGTCTTTACCTAAATGAAAAGTGGGCAGCGACAGGTGCATAAAAATAGCGGGTACGCGGACACATAGCAGGCTCAGCATGCTGACAAACATCGAAGCTACATGACCCAGTCCTAACTCCAGTAATAAGACATAAATAGTGCCACTTAGAAGGCACGCGGTAACGTACACCTCCTTGCGCAACACCATTGGGATTTCGCCAGCCAGAATATCTCGCACTACACCACCGGCCACACCGGTAATGCACCCCATGATCACGGCTATTACGCCAGATGTGCCGAAGCTCAGTGCTTTCTGTGCGCCAATCACCACAAACAGTGCCAAACCAACCGCATCCAGCAGTGGCAGAATGTACCAGGGAAAACGATGCTGAACTCGGGCAATTCCCATGCCGGCTACGGCGGTCAGAGCGATAGTCAGCAGGTAGTGAGAATCTTTGATCCAGAAAACAGGGGTGGCACCAATTAACAGATCGCGGATGGTGCCACCACCAATTGATGTGACTGCTGCTAACACCAGCACACCGATAATGTCCATTTTCATGCGTCCAGCAACCAGTACCCCAGAAAAGGCAAATACGACAGTACCCAACAGGTCGATAAAATAGATCAGATTATCAATAAATGAGGTGTGCATGAGTGTCTCTGCTTGTGTTTGCCTGCTGATAAAGAGCGTGAATTGTAAGGATAATGTTAAATGTTCTCAATTCATGCCACATCATTTGTGCTGTGTTTTGGTGACGTCATTAATCTGATTACACATTTGCTCGATACCGAGCACTATCCGCGGTGCCAACCGGTGCATCCAGTCTGCTTTCAGTAAATACAGATGATGATTTTTAACGGCTGACAACGCCGGCCATTTCGACCAGTGTTGCAGGTCGCTGCCATGCTGAGTGGCGAAAATGATCTGCGGATCTGCAGCCAGTACGGCTTCTTCACTCAGTTGAGGGTATGGAACTTTGCTGTCAGCAAACGGATTTTCTGCGCCGCACAGAGTCATGATTTCCTGAATAAAAGAACCATTAGCTACGGTTGTCAGTGGTGGATACCAGAGTTGGTAAAACACCTTAACCTTAGGACGTTGCTGGTTTTGTTTCCGGTAGAAGGCAAATTTAGCGGCGATCTCTTTAGCCAGTTGATCAGCTTGAGCGACATGGCCGGTCTGTTCTCCGAGCAGACGCAACTCTTTAGGCAGATCATCCAGCTGCTGCGATTTCAATAATAACAACGGAATACCCAGCGCCTTGATCTGTTGTTGCATCAGAGCCTGGGTTGAACCCCAGGCAATGACCAGATCGGGTTTGGCCATCAGCAGACTTTCGCTGTTGAGACTCTGATAGTTGGCTACTTTGGGTAATTGCTTCGCTTCAGCGGGATAATCACTGGCCTGATCGGTAGCGACAACCTGATTACCTGCTCCAATGGCATAAAGCATTTCTGTTATATGTGGTGTCAGGCTAACGATGCGCTGTGGTGTGGCACTGGCTGAAAACGAGAATCCCAGTATCAGAAGGCTAGGCAGTAAATAATTACGCCAGATGAGCATAAACGTACCATCCATAGAAAGCGAAAAGGGTGAGCCAGCAAAACCAGCCTAGACGGATCAAGCGATGATAACCGCTGAATAATGCAGTGACGGGGGGATCATGATGTGCGCCAATCCGGGCATAACGGATTTTATTGCCCTGATAAAAGCGCGGGCCGCCCAGACCAATTCCTAAACTGGTGCCGATGTTGCTGAGTAATAATCCACTGGTGATTGCGGGCCAGTGACGGAATTGACGGAAGGCATTTTTGATAGCAGTAAAACCACGGGGTTGCGACAGCTGGAGTAATAGAAACAGAAAAACCGGGATGGTATTCAGTGTTTGCAGCATGCGGGCGGAAAACTCCCCGCAAATCCGGTTTGTTTCCAGCTTCATATTGCAGCTTTGCGCCAGCAGCTGAATCAGTCGGCAAAACAGGGCACCGTGGATACCGAGCAATAGATAGCCGAAAGCGATGGTGATCCATTGTCCCATCAGGCGCAATATGCTCATCTCAATCGCTGCCTTGCAGACGCCCATGCTGCTCAGGCTTTGTGTATCGCGTAATACCCAGCGACTAAGCTGTAGGCGGGCCAGCGCTAGTTTGTCTTGCTGGAGCAGTTGCCGGATCGCCAGCAGCGCTTCTTTAATTGGCTGACTTTCCAATAACCAGCTGAGCAACAGAATATCGAACAGTGCTTCCCAAGGGGCCAGATTGCGTACAGACCAGCTGGCAATCAGGCTGGGAACGATAACGACCCAAGGCAGCAACAGGCCGGTCAGCCATTGTTGTTGTCCGCTGGCATTTTTGCGGTTAACCCGTTTTACCAAACGTTGCAGTAAAGGAATGAGTGCAGAGGGTTTCCAACGGGCTGGGATGGGGATCCAGCTTTCCAGTAATAACGCCGCCAGCAACACGACTGGCGGCGCATCCAGAAACATCCTTATTTCTTGAGGAATCATCTTATAGCTGCTTCAGCATAGCGACGATCATATCGGAAGAGTTCTTCGCGGCGACTTCCAGATATTCTTCAAATGAACTTGGTGATTCGGTGCCAGCGATATCTGACAGTGAACGGATCACTACAAACGGCAATTTAAACTGATGGCAAACCTGAGCAATCGCAGCAGCTTCCATTTCTGCGGCCATCATAGTTGGAAAGGTCTGACGCACCTGCTCAATATGTTCTGGCTCGCACATGAACTGGTCACCTGTGCAGATAAGGCCAATGCGGCTTTGCATTTCCGGGAACTGATCCATCACCTGACGGGCAACCGCAATCAGTTTTTCATCGGAAACGAAAGCCGCGGGCTGTTGTGGCAATTGCCCCGGTTCATAACCAAAAGCGGTGACATTCACATCATGGTGACGCACTTCATCAGAAATCACGACATCCCCAACGCGCAGTTCTGGATCAAAACCACCCGCTGACCCGGTATTGATGACGCAGTCTGGTGCGTAACGATCCAGCAAAATGGTAGTTGCCATGCTGGCAGCGACTTTACCAATGCCGGAGCGGGTCAGGATCACGTCATGTCCGGCCAGCTGACCGCAGTAGAACTCGCAACCAGCGATGGTAGTGGTTTCACAGTTGCTGATTTGTGCGCGCAGAATCGCGACTTCCGGCTCCATTGCGCCGATGATTCCTACTTTCATCATTACCTCGAAGAGTTCGCCCCCATGATTGGGGCAAAGATAGATTGCTAATGATCATAGCAATATCCGTGCTATGTGACGAGCCACCGCGATGCGGTTACCCTCTTTTTCCCTTACAATAGCGCCGCTTATTTTAGGGAGTGGTCATGCATATACATCTTTTGGTGAATACTTTTGGGCAGGATCTACTGCATCGCTATGGCGAGAAGATCCACAAACTGACATTGCATGGCTCATTTACCTGTCCGAACCGGGATGGCACCTTGGGTAAAGGTGGCTGTACTTTCTGTAATGTCGCCTCGTTTGCAGATGAAGGCAATCAGCAACTTTCTATTCGCGACCAACTGGCTGCGCGTAAAGATGAAATTGCCCGAGCCCGCCGCTATCTGGCGTATTTTCAGGCCTATACCAGCACTTATGCGGAAGTTGAGTATCTGCGAAAAATGTATGAAGAAGCATTGCAGGTTACAGACATGGTCGGTCTGTGTGTCGGAACCCGACCGGATTGTGTACCGGATGCCGTGCTGGATCTGCTAGCCGGATATCAGCAGCAAGGGCTGGAGATCTGGCTGGAATTAGGATTGCAAAGTGCACACGCAGACACTCTCAAGCGCATTAACCGAGGGCATGACTATTCTGCCTATGCGGATGCTGTGTCCCGAGCCAAAGCCAGAAATCTGAAAATTTGCACGCATCTGATCGTGGGGCTGCCAGGAGAAGGCAAAGCGGAATGTCTCTCTACGCTGGAGCAAGTGATCGCGACCGGCACCGATGGCATCAAACTGCATCCGTTGCATGTAGCGGAAGGCAGTACCATGGCCAAAGCCTGGCGAGCAGATCGTCTGACGACCCTGTCACAGACTGAATATGCTGACATTGCTGCGGAGATGATTCGCCATACACCGCCCGAAGTGGTTTATCACCGGGTCACGGCCACTGCCCGTAAACCGACCCTATTGGCTCCGGAATGGTGTGAGCGCCGCTGGGGCGTGATGCTGGATATTTACCGGCATCTGGAAGCAAATGGACCACAAGGCAGTGCGCTCGGCCGCTCATTTCAGTTTCCTGGCTAGGAAGAGCTACAAGAACCCGCTATGCTGATCCTGCTTATATTTTTCACCACTGGGCAGGGTCATGCGTCAAATAAAAACCTGGGTGCAGCTTTATGTAGACTGGATCACCCGCATTGGTATCATCCGATTCAGTCTGTTGCTGGCTTTTTGCATCATTTCTATCGCTGTCGTTATTCAGGGCACCATCACCCTACTATTGCGAGGGGTGGTGGACATTGTCGATCTGGTTCGTTCCGTTTTTTTTGGTTTGCTGGTAACACCTTGGGCTGCTTATTTCCTCACTGCCGTCATTGACGAGCTGGAAGACTCCCGCCGGCGCCTGACTGATATGGTGCATAAACTGCAGGTGATGCGTGAACGTGATCAGGCATTGAACCAGCGGCTGCAAAGTAATATCAGCCAGCTCAATAATCAGATTGAAGAAACCCGTCGTGCGGAAGCCGCGCGTTTACGCGTATTGAGTGAGCTGGAAGCCGAAGCTATTCAGCGTGAACGGGCACAGCGAGAGCTGGAAGAACAAAGCACCTTGTTGCGCTCCTTTCTGGACCGCTCACCCGATCTGGTGTTTTACCGTAATGAGCGGGAAGAGATCTTAAGCCGTAACGAAGCATTGGAACATCTGCTGGGGCGCAAACGTGATGAAATTATCGGCCGTACACCTTACGGCGTGTTTGATCCACAACTGGCAGAGCTGATCATCAGCCGGGATCGGGAAGTTTTCGAGAAAAATCAACCTGTCACCTACGAAATGTGGCTGCCGTATCCTGATGGCCGCCGTGCCTGTTTTGAAATGCGTCAGGTGCCATTCTTTTCTGCTACTGGCGGTCGGCTTGGGCTGGTCGGGTTTGGCCGTGATATTACCGAACATAAGCGCTATCAGGATGAGCTGGAAAAGGCCAGTCAGGACAAAACCACCTTTATTTCGACGATCAGCCACGAACTGCGCACGCCATTGAACGGTGTAGTCGGGCTGAGTCATATTCTGCTGGATACTCCGCTCAATGATCTGCAACGGCAATATCTGAATACCATCCATCTCAGTGCCGTGACGCTGGGCAATATTTTTAACGATATTATCGATCTCGATAAGATTGAACGCCGCCGTCTGAAAATAGCTAACAGTAAAACTGATTTACGCCAGCTGTTGTCTGATCTGCATACATTAAGTTCATTAATGGTGGAATCAAAAGGGTTGTATCTGAATTTCGACACCGACGGTACGATCCCTCATTGGGTCATTGCTGATGGCACACGGCTGCGACAAATTCTGTGGAATGTGCTCAGCAACGCCGTCAAATTCACCTCTGAAGGCGGTATTACTTTTGGTGTCCAAGTGTCTGCTGCCGCTGACAATAAAGTGCACCTGCGCTTTGATATCGAAGACACCGGCATTGGTATTCCAGAACATGAACAGCAGAACATTTTTGCTATGTATTATCAGGTGCCCGGCACTAAACGTGCGGTGGGTACCGGTATTGGTCTGGCGATTACCAAGCAGTTAGTCGAAGCGATGGATGGTTCCATTCATGTCGACAGTGAACTGGGGCATGGTTCCTGTTTTACCATTGATCTCGAGGTAGTGGCGTTGCCTGATGATCAATTGGATGAGACGGAAGAGCTACTGGCTCAGGAAATTCCGGCACTTCGGATCCTGCTAGTGGAAGACATTGCACTGAACGTTACCGTGGCGACGGCGATGTTGAACAAGCTGGGGCATCAGGTTGAACCGGCCATGTGCGGTGCCGAGGCATTGGATAAATTCCGACCTGATCGCTATGACCTTGTGTTCCTCGATATTCAATTACCGGATATGACCGGGTTTGATATTGCGGATGAACTGTATCGTCGTTATCCGGATCAATTGCCGCCATTGGTGGCGTTGACAGCCAATCTGGTCAACGACCCACAGCAATATCAGCAGCATGGTATGCAGGCTGTGATTGGCAAACCGCTGGCGCTGGGGAATTTACGCAAAACGCTGAATGAACTGTTTGTTGGCTGTGCCTTGCCGGTAGCTCCGGTGGTGGATACGCCGGATAAGCATGTGCTGGATATCGCATTCCTGCAGGATTTCACCGGCGTGGTAGGCTGTGATGTGATGGAGTCGGCCATCAATCTGTTTGAACAGTCGATGCCGGAATACATGACGATCCTCAATAGTGCGCTGACTGCCAGAGATAAACCAGGTGTAGTAGAAGAAGCTCATAAAATAAAGAGTGCTGCTGGGGCGATTGGTCTGAAACGGATCTATCAGCTCGCTCAGCAGGCGCAGTCACCGGATTTGCCAGCCTGGCAGGAGAATATCAATGACTGGGTTGAAAGTATTGGTGCGGAATATCAGGGTGATCTCGAACGGTTGCGGCAATGGCTTGAACAGCAGCGAGCGTCGTCAGATAAGACTCAATCATAAACTCATAAAAGGATCTGCTTATGCTGCATTATCCGAACCTGCTTCAGCCTGAACGCTTCTATCCGACAGAACAGCAGTCGGCAGAGCCGCAAACGTTATTAGCGGCCACAGAGCTGGATCGCAGCCGGATAGTGCAAAGTGCTCCGGTGCGGCGTCTGCAGTTAAAAACACAGGTGTTTCCGCTGGATGTGAAAGCCTCGGTACGCAGTCGTCTGACCCATTCTCTGGAAGTTCAGCAGGCCGGCCGGCAGATCATTTTTGCCATCCGCCAGATGAAGTCATCACAGTGGCCAGAGCAGGTAGTGGCGAATCTGGTTGAAATGTCTTGCCTGCTGCATGATGTGGGTAATCCGCCGTTCGGTCATTTTGGTGAAGCGGTTCTGCGGGAATGGCTGCACGATGAACTGGATGGATTATTCGCGTCAGCGCTGGCTGCCCCAGCCAGTGAACAGTGGCAGAAGGTGCTGGCACCGGACTTGTGCGGATTTGATGGTAATGCACAGAGTTTGCGGTTAGTACACTCATTGCAACGATTGAATCTGACCCTTAGCCAGCTGGCTTGTATCATTAAATATCCCCGGGTTATTGATGAATCGATTATTGCTACCGATAGTAAAATCGGGGTATTTATCAGTGAACGGCATCTGATCGAGCGGATCCGGGACGTGCTGCAGCTCCCGGCGGGGGTTCGTCATCCGCTGGTATTTATTATGGAGGCTGCGGATGATATCTCTTACAGCATCGCCGATGTGGATGATGCAGTTGATCGGCATCTGCTGAGCATTGACGATGTTATTCGTTTTCTGACACGGCAGGCTGATGATGCTACCCGCACATATTTACAGCCATTGCTGGACACCGCGTTGCAGGATGACCAGGGTTTTTTCCCTTGTCTGCGTTATCAACTGACCAATGACTGGGTCCAGCTGGCGGCAGAATCCTATTTGCTGCATAAGGCAGATATTCTTAGTGGCCGTTTTGTCGGGCATTTACTGGAACAAGAGCATCCGGCGATCAATGTACTGAATGCGCTGAAACAACTGGCTCGGCAATCTATCTTCGGTCAGCGAGAAGTGGAAAGTCTTGAACTCTCCGGTTATGCGGCTGTTCGTGGTGTGTTATTAACCTACAGTGAATTACTCGCTTTGCCTGCCACTGTGTTTCGTCGGTTGCTGAACGGGGAAGGGCATCACCGTTATCAACATGCAATACGCCTGTGCCATCGGTTATCCCGGCGGCATGTGGTGGCCTATCAGAAAGCGACCGAAGTACATGATCCGTTTTTCCAGCGAATGACGGAGCAGGAGTGGTATTACCGGGTGCGGTTATTACTCGATTTTATCAGTGGAATGACTGATACCTATGTGCTGGAAGAGTACCGTTTACTCAATGGCTGGGTGTAATCAGGAATTGCTGTTTAATAACAATTCCTGATGAGTGCCCATTAAGTTGAAATACAGGTAAAATCGCTGTTTTCAAAGCAGGCTCTGGTTTCTGAGTTCATAAGTGAAAGCAGCAAAAACGC
>SSEX01000172.1 GCA_008015085.1 Tolumonas sp.
TTAAGCAATCATCGTCAATGGATTGCCTTAATATGACTTCTTCTGCCATTCCTTTACCTGAATTACTGTCTGAACTGGCGGCCAAACAGTGGCAACGCTTACTAGAGCGCGCAGATGCCGGACAACAAGCCTTGTTCATCACGCATCAGCCAATGCTGCTGCGCCTGCTGGCGTTATCTGATTTTGTCGCTGAAGCTCTGATTCAGTCTCCGGCCATGCTGGAAGAAATTTTAAATGAGGAAAGCTATTTACAGGCAGAACGCAGCTCAGCCTATGATGCCTTATTAACAGAGGCTTTGTCCGGAATCGAACAAGACGATGACATGAAGCGTGTGCTACGTCAGTTCCGCCGTCATCATATGGTATTGATTGCCTGGCGGGAGTTGATGGGGCTTTCCGGGGTGGAAGAAAGCTTTAAGCACCTGTCTGTGCTGGCTGAAAGCTTGATCATGGCGGCTTATAACTGGCTGTACGCCAAAATGTGTCGTGATATTGGTACGCCGATTGGTCAGGAAAGTGGTGAGCCACAGCGGATGTTGATTTTCGGCATGGGTAAGCTAGGGGGCGGTGAGCTGAATTTCTCCTCCGATATTGACCTGATCTTTGCCTATCCGGAGCGCGGATTTACTCAGGGCGGCCGTCGTGAGCTGGATAACCAGTCGTTCTTTACCCGTTTAGGTCAGCATCTGATCAATGCCCTGCATCAGCAAACCGTGGATGGTCAGGTTTACCGCGTCGATATGCGTCTGCGTCCATTCGGCGATTCCGGTCCGCTGGTGGCCAGCTTTGCCGCGATGGAAGAGTATTATCAGCAGCATGGCCGTAACTGGGAACGTTACGCCATGGTTAAGGCTCGCATCATGGGGCAGGAAAATGAAGACAGTCGCTACCTGATGCAGATGCTGAAACCGTTTATCTATCGCCGCTATGTCGATTTCGGTGCGGTAGATGCACTGCGGAAGATGAAAGGCATGATCGTCGCTGAGATCCGTCGAAAGGGTTTGAAAAATGATATCAAACTGGGGGCGGGTGGTATTCGCGATGTTGAATTCATTGTGCAGGCGCATCAGCTGATCCGTGGTGGCCGTGAGCCGGGGCTGCAGATCCGCCATATGCCGGATGCGCTGCATGCCTTATTGCAACACCATGTGCTGACCGAGGCAGAATTTCAAACTTTGTCCGACGGTTACCATTATTTGCGCCGTGTAGAAAACATTCTGCAGGAAATCGGCGATCAGCAAACGCAAACCTTGCCGGATAATGATCGTGATCGCTGGCGGGTCACGGTGGCGATGGGCTATCCGTCATGGGATGCCTTTCTGCAGGAATTGCAGCAAGTTCATCGTCAGATCAATCTGCTGTTCAGTGAAGTGATTGGTGAGGCGGAGGAACAGGAATCCGATATTCCGACGATCTGGCAGGATATGTGGCACAGCCATCTTCCGGCGGAAGATCTGATCCCTCTGTTGCTACAGCAACAGGTTGAAGAGCCGGAAAAACTGGCCGGCGAGCTGGCGCAATTACGCGACGAATGTTTGCATCGGCCAATTGGTCCGCAGGGCAGGGAAGCGCTGGGCAAACTGATGCCTCGCATGCTGAGCCTGTTAGTGCAGGAAGCTGATCCGACTGCATTGCTAAAACGGATCCGCCAGATCTTACTGCATATTGCCACCCGAACTGCGTATCTGCAGCTGTTGGCGGAAAATCCGGGGGCGTTAAAGCAACTGCTGAAACTCTGTGCGGCCACCCCGCTGGTGGCGGAGCAGCTGGCGCGCTATCCGGTACTTTTGGATGAATTGCTCGACCCGGCTCAGTTATATCACCCGACGCCATTGGAGCAATACCGTGATGAATTGCGGCAATATCTGCTGCGTGTGCCGGAAGATGACGTGGAGCAGCAGATGGAAGCGCTGCGTCAGTTCAAGCAGATCCAACTATTGAAAATTGTCGCGGCTGATATTGTTGGTGCATTACCACTGATGAAGGTCAGCGATCACCTGACCTGGCTGGCGGAGGCGCTATTATCGGAAGCGATCAATCAGGCATGGAATCAGCTTACTGCCAAACACGGTGTACCGCCGCTGACTTTGCAAAATGGTGAAAAGAACTTTGCTGTGATTGCGTATGGCAAGCTGGGGGGGATTGAGCTTGGCTATGGCTCGGATCTGGATGTTGTCTTTATTCATGACGGTAATGATGAAGGCTATACCAATGGCGATAAGCCGCTTAGTGTTCGCCAGTTCTATGTCCGGCTGGCGCAGAAGATTATTCACTTATGTGAGACTCGCACCACATCCGGTATCTTGTATGAAATTGATATGGAGCTGCGGCCGTCCGGCGCCTCCGGTCTGCTGGTCTCTTCATTACATGCGTTTGAGCAATATCAGAAAAAAGATGCATGGGTGTGGGAACATCAGGCGTTGGTTCGCTCAAGAGCTGTGTATGGGAATGCCGCGCTGGTGGCTGAATTTAATCGCGTACGCGCAGAAGTGCTGAGTGAGTCACGAGAAATCCATACGCTGGCTAAATCTGTCGTGGATATGCGCGATAAAATGCGTAAGCACCTGTTGCGCGGAACGGTAGAACAGTTCGATCTGAAGCAAAGTGCAGGCGGCATGATTGATATCGAATTTATCGCCCAGTTCATGGTGCTAGCGTATGCCGCTCAGCAACCGGCATTGCTGACGCGCTGGTCCGATAATGTCCGTATCTTTGAATCCTGCGTTGACGCGGGGCTCATGACAGAAGAAGAAGCCATGACCCTGAAAAAAGCTTATCTGGCAATCCGTGATCGGGCTCATCGCTGCACCTTATCTGGTGTCACCCGCATTATTGACGGACATGAGCTTGAAACCGAAAGACAAGCGGTAGAGATGCTCTGGCGTAAGTTGCTGGAAAGCCAGCTGTCAGCTTAGCGTTTCCATGGATGAAGAAGGGGGGAATATCCAGTATTCCCTTTCTTTTTTCTGCTTTGTGTAATCGTTTACATTTATTTTTTGATAGTAGTCACGCCTTGAATAAAATGTGACAGTCAGAGCTGAATTGCCTCTCTATGATGCGTTGTATTGTGTAAATCAACATGATCAGAATGAGGAATGTCTATGCAACTGGCTCAGTGTCTGGCGCGTCGTGATTGGGAAAATCCGGCAGTAACTTCTTCTCACCGTTTGGCGGCTCATACACCTCAGGCCAGCTGGCGGGATCTTGACTCCGCCCGAAAAGAATCACCATCACCTTCTGTGATCAGCCTGAATGGCGACTGGCAGTTCAGTTACTTTACGGCACCGGAATTGGTACCAGAGTCATGGTTACAGGGGGATTTGCCTGACAGTCAGCCGATCCCTGTGCCCTCCAACTGGCAGATGCATGGTTATGACATTCCCATTTATACCAACATCAAATACCCGTTTCCCTGTAATCCGCCTTTTGTACCGAAAGAGAACCCAACTGGCTGTTATTCCACCACATTTACCGTAGCTGACGAATGGCGTACTGCTGGTCAGACCCGAGTGATCTTTGACGGTGTCAATTCAGCGTTTTATCTCTGGTGTAATGGCCATTGGGTCGGTTATTCGCAAGACAGCCGTTTACCGGCTGAATTTGATTTAACGCCTTATCTGCAATCCGGTGTTAATCGGCTGGCTGTGATGGTACTACGCTGGTCAGATGGCAACTATCTTGAAGATCAGGATATGTGGCGGATGAGTGGCATCTTCCGTGATGTCTCTTTGCTGCATAAACCAGCAACACATCTGGCGAATGTGATGGTGCGCCCTGAACTCGATGCCTGTTACCGGGATGCACAATTACATCTGCAAATTGAGGTCAATGGTGATTGTGCAGCGCATCAGGTGGCTGTCTGGCTTTATGATGGCGAAGAAGCCTTACTGTGTGAACGCCGGACTATCGGCACGGTGGCGATAGATGAAAAGGGAAGTTATCACGATCGTCTGCTGCTGTCATTGCCGGTGAAAGAGCCGCGCTTATGGTCAGCTGAAATCCCAAATCTGTACCGACTGGTAGTGGCACTGGAAACACAGGGTGGACAACTGGTTGAAGCTGAGGCCTATGATGTCGGTTTTCGCAGTGTTGAGATCAAAAATGGTCTATTGCTGGTCAATGGCAAGGCGGTACTGATCCGCGGTGCCAACCGACATGAATTCCATCCGGAACGCGGGCAAGCGGTTCGACTGGATGACATGCTGCAAGATGTGTTGCTGATGAAACGCTACAACTTTAATGCCGTCAGAACCTCTCATTATCCTAATCACCCTGCATGGTATCAGCTGTGCGACCGGCTGGGGCTCTATGTCGTTGACGAAGCCAACATTGAAACACACGGCATGACCCCAATGAGCCGCTTATCGGATGATCCGGTCTGGGCCTGCGCTTTCACTGAACGAGTTACCCGCATGGTACAACGTGATTTTAACCACCCATCGATCATCATCTGGTCGTTGGGCAATGAATCCGGGCATGGTGCTGTGCAGGACGGTATGTACAGCTGGGTGAAATCCCGCGATCCAAGCCGACCAGTACAATATGAAGGTGGCGGTGCGAATACGGCTGCCACCGATATTGTTTGTCCGATGTATGCTCGCGTCGATCAGGATCAGCCTTTCCCGGCGGTACCGAAATGGGCAATCAAGAAATGGATCGGCATGCCGGGCGAAGATCGTCCCTTGATCCTCTGTGAATATGCCCATGCGATGAACAATAGCCTTGGCGGATTTGCCCGTTACTGGGATGCATTCCGACAATATCCTCGTCTGCAGGGTGGCTTTATCTGGGATTTTGTCGACCAAGGTATCAGCCGGATCAGTGATGATGGCAAACCTTACTGGGCGTATGGCGGAGATTTTGGTGATACTCCGAATGATCGTCAATTCTGCCTGAACGGTGTCTTCTTCCCGGATCGCACACCGCATCCATCACTGTATGAAGTACAGAAGGCGCAGCAATTCTTCCAGTTTAAACTGATATCAACTAAACCATTACAGATTGAGGTTAAAAGTGAATATCTGTTCCGGCATACCGATCATGAGCAGCTACGCTGGCAAATCATGCAGCAGGGTGAACTCAAAGCATTGGGTGAAATGGAACTGACACTGCCGCCGGAAGGCGCGCAAATCCTGACTCTGTGCGAGGAGCTGCCGCAGTTCAGCAATGGTGGCGAAGTCTGGCTGGATGTATCAGTGCATCTGACCCAAGATACACCTTGGGCTGACACCGGATTTGCTGTAGCGAAAGAACAGTGGCCGCTACCAACTGTATTAGCCAGAAACAGTATTGATCTCAGTAAAGCTGGCGCAATTCCTTCGCTGGTGGATCAAGGTAATTCCTGGATGATCCAATCAGGCACACAAGCTTGGATACTGAATAAAAAATCGGGTTTACTGACGGAATGGATTTGTGACGAAAAATCGTTGTTGTTGTCAGCGCTGACCGAGCAGTTTATCCGTGCTCCAATTGATAACGATATTGGAGCCAGTGAAGCGGATCATGTGGATCCGAATGCCTGGATTGCTCGTTGGGATGCTGCCGGGCTGAATCAATTACAGAGCCGATGCTTCTATATTCAGGCATATACCGGACTGGATGGCGTCATTGTTCAGGCAGAGCGGGGTTATTTCCATGATGATAAGTTATTGATCCGTTCAGAGTGGCAATACTATTTCTCTGCACAAGGTACATTGCGGATAGGTATCACGACCCATGTCTCTGAGGGATTACCATCATTGGCGCGGCTCGGGTTGGTGCTGCATCTGGATGAAACCGCAGACAATATCAGCTGGCTTGGCCGTGGTCCGCATGAAAATTATCCTGATCGAAAAACAGCTGCACATATCGGTCACTGGCAATTACCGCTGTCGGAAATGCATACACCCTATATTTTCCCTTGTGAAAACGGTTTGCGTTGCGATACTCGCCAGCTACAAGTTGGAAATCTCGAAGTGAGCGGCTTGTTCCATTTCCGCGTCAGTCCATACAGCACGAAACAGCTGACAGATACACGTTATCAATACCAGCTACAGCCAGAGAATGGGCTATATCTGCATCTGGATGGCTTTCACATGGGAATTGGTGGTGACGATTCCTGGAGCCCGAGTGTGCACCCTGACTATCAGCTGGGGGCTGGAATTTACCGCTATCAGGTAACATTGCAGTACCAGAAGAAGTCTCCATAGCTGGCAACATAAGAAATACAGGGAGACATGATGTCTCCCTGTATTGTTCAGGCTATCAGCTCAGGAAATTATAAGACCCAGCGATGCAGGGCTGCTGCAATACCGCTGTCATCATTACTACAGGTCACGTAATCGGCATATTGCTGGATTTCAACAGAAGCATTACCCATTGCGACACCCATTCCAACCTGTGTAAACATACTGATATCGTTGCGGTTATCACCAAAAGCCATCACTTGTTCCAGAGAAAAACCTTGTGAACTGGTCCACTCAGCCAGCCGATTCCCCTTACTGTTCCCCTTATTGACAATCTCGACCCCATTAGGCGCGGTTCGGTCGAGAGTAACATTGAGATCATCCGGTAATGCAGCAATAAATGCATCAATTGGCGTATCTGAGCTATGAGTCAGCTCGAGTTTCCACAATGGCGTATGTGTCATACAAAGGCTAGTCAGTGATGATGCCTCTATAAAGTTAGGGTATTGTTCTTCAGGTAACGTTGCCAGATATGTTTTGATTTTGGCGACATGCGCATTGTCCGGTTGATGACCAATACCCTCACTAAAATGACAGATCGCATCTAAACCAAACGTTTCTACCAATGGCAATATCTGCTGCCATTGATGAGCAAGCAGGGGTGTACCGGTCACTATTTTTGCGGATTCTGAATCAAACAGGTATGCGCCATTGGCGCAGATCAGCGGAGTCGAAAGGGCCAATTGCTGGTGGACCGGCGAAGCCATCATATGATGACGTCCTGTCACCAGAATAACTTCAATCCCGCGATTTCTGGCTTGTTGCAATGCATCTACTGTCTCAGGAGTAACAACATGGTCGCTGGTCAATAGCGTGCCATCCATATCTAAAGCGATTACTGCTATATCTGCCATAGGCTTTTAATCTCATCTTATTTTTCATCTACAGGCTGAAACTTATTCCATAGGTTTGCAAGCAAGGCATATAAGAAAAAAACATGCCCATCCATTAACTGAAACAATAGATGTGTGATCTGAAGATAAATCAGCTGGCTCTTAACGGGTGGATTCTCTAAAATTGCGGCACTTTTGAACACCTAAATTCTGAATAATGGAATAGTTGTATGTCAGATATTCTGAACAGTTTGATCATGGGGATAGTAGAAGGGATAACGGAATTTCTTCCTGTATCCAGTACGGGCCATCTTATCGTCACTAAAGAACTACTCAAATTTGAAGGTAGTGATACCTTCGAGGTTGTCATCCAGCTGGGTGGGGTGTTAGCTGTGATGTGGTTTTATTTCCAAACCATTCTGCAACAGGTAAAAAACGTTGCCCACGACGCAGCCGTGCGCCGTTTCTGGATGGCGGTGATCGTTGCCTTCCTGCCTGCAGCATTTGTCGGTCTGGCGCTGCATCACTACATTACCGAGTATTTGTTTAATAGCGTGACTGTTGCGTGCAGCCTGATTGTGGGCGGTATCGTTATGTGGTGGATTGAAGGCGTCGCGTTTAAACCGCGCACACTGGCATTTGAACAAATGACCCTGAAACAGGCATTTGCGATCGGCTGCGCTCAGCTGTGCTCCCTAATCCCTGGCGTTAGTCGCAGCGCTTCAACCATCATGGGCGGAATGCTAACTGGATTGGATCGTTCTACCGCCACAGGTTTCAGTTTTTTCCTCTCCATACCGACTCTGGGTGCAGCGAGTATCTACTCATTACTTAAAGACCTGAATGGTGTAGGCGAGCACGGCATCGTGAACATCAGTATCGGTTTGCTTTCTTCATTTATCGTCAGCTTGCTTTCTATCGGCTGGCTACTACGCTATATCAGTAAGCATAGTTTCCGCGGTTTTGCTGTGTACCGTATCATTGCAGGTATCATCATTTTGTTCCTGTCATACACCGGTTTCTTCACTTCTGCCGCGTAATTTCTTGGTTTCTTGCAGCAAATCGCTCGATATTGAAGCGATTTGCTGTAAAAAGCAGCAAACGAAAAAGATCTTATAAAA
>SSEX01000122.1 GCA_008015085.1 Tolumonas sp.
CCCGGCGGTCTCTTTGCCTGATTCGGTGATGGTGCGCGAAGCGCTGGAAAAATGCGAGTTTCTGGTGGTCTCTGAAATGACACCTAAAACTGACACCGCACAATTTGCCGATTTGCTGCTGCCTGCTGCTGGCTGGGGAGAACGCGGTGGCACCGTGACCAATTCGGAACGTTGCATTACCCGCCAGCGAGCCTTTACCCGCGCGCCCGGTGAAGCAAAACCCGACTGGTGGGCAATGGCGGAACTGGGTAAACGTCTCGGTTATGCTGATGCGTTTAACTACAACGATACCGCCGATATTTTCCGCGAGCATGCCGCACTCTCTGGTTTTGAAAACACTGGTTTTGAACATCGGGGCCGTCAGTTTGATATTTCCGCTCTGGCGACGCTGACGAATGACGAATATGAACAATTCACACCGCGCCAATGGCCGTTACCTGCCGGCAAACATGTTGCCAGTCAGCGTCTGTTTGGTGATGGCTGTTTCTCTACGCCAAATGGCAAAGCCAATCTGCTTGCCGTGGTGCCACAAGAACCGGTACTGAAACGTAAAGCGGAACGCCAGGAAGGCAGTTGGTTACTGAATACCGGTCGTCTGCGTGATCAATGGCATACCATGACACGTACTGGACATCTGTCGCGATTGATCGAAACCGAACCGCTACCGAAAGTGTACGTCAATCAGCAGACCCTGCAGGCGAGCGGCTTCAGCGAAGGTGCGCTGATCCGCATTAATTCCCTGCAAGGCTCCGTCATGACCTTGCTGGGGCGTGACGATGGCCTGCGGGATGGTGAAGCCTTTATGCCGATGCACTGGTCGGATGATTTTTCTTCCTGTTCCGGAGTGAATCGTCTGGTGGCGCCGGTGACCGATGCAGTTTCCGGTCAGCCGCAATTTAAACAAACCGAAGTGATGCCAGAAGCCGTCAAGGTGAAATGGCACGGCCTCTGGGTTGGTCAGCATGAACCGGATCTGGAGGTCAGTTGGTGGGCGCGTCGTCCGCTCGATGCCGGTGAATGCCGCCGTCTCACGGATGAGACCCGAACTGCCGCGCAGATCTGGTTTCAACTGGCGCAACAAGGACGCTGGCTGCGGTTACCATTGAAAGACGGCTGGCTGGCGGTGAAGTTGAATCAAGGTCGTATCATCGGTTTATTGCTGGTTAGTACTACGCATCAACAGGTGAATATTGATCTGCTGGCAGGTCTGCTGGGGCTACCGATGAGCAGTACCGCGCTTTCTACCACACTGGAGCAAGCTCTGGCGGGCGATAGCCGTATGATCTGCTCCTGCTTCCGTATCAGTGAAAAACAGATTGTTGATGCGATCAGTGAACAGGGTATCAGCGAGTTAAGTGGCTTGCAGAGCCTGCTGCGTTGCGGCACGAACTGCGGCACCTGTGTCGTCGAATTGAAAAAGCTGCTTCACAAACATACCAGCAGCAATGATGCCTGATTGACGAAGCAAGAGGAGTGGCAATGATGAACGGCTTTGTTTCGTTAGTGGGGGCAGGCCCCGGAGATCCGGATTTATTGACCGTCAAAGCCTTGCGGTGCATTCAACAGGCAGATGTGGTGGTCTATGACCGGCTGGTTAGCGAGGAAATTCTGGCATTGATTCCCGCTTCAGTAGCTCGCTATGACGTGGGGAAACGCTGTGGGCAACCCAGCATGAAGCAGGAGGCTATTTCAGAACTGCTGGTGACTCTGGCCGGGAAATATCAACGGATTGTTCGCCTCAAAGGTGGTGATCCCTATGTGTTTGGTCGTGGTGGTGAAGAAGCCTTACTACTAGTGGCCAACAGTGTGCTTTTTGAGGTCGTACCAGGAATTACAGCTGCGATTGGCTGCGCAGCGGCGACAGGCATTCCGCTGACTCATCGTGGGTTATCACGTTCTGTGACACTGGTTACGGGTCATGTGCAGGATGGTGGGGAGTTTCACGGCTGGAGTGGTCTGGTAAAAAGTGGTGGCACTCTGGTGTTTTATATGGGGCTTGAGCGGGCAACGGAATTGCGTCGCGGATTATTACAGGCCGGTGCACCGGCGCATTTACCGGTTGCGTTGGTCGTAGCGGGGACGACACGTCAGCAGCGGGTTGAGGTGACCTCGCTGGCATGTTTGGAGCAGGCAGCCGATATGCTAAGCGGATTAACCCCCGTGCTGATGATTATGGGTGAAGTGGTCCAGTTGCGTGCAGAATTAGGCCATATGGCGGAAACTTTGCTTCAGTCGGTAGCCTGACCTGTTTTTAGGAATCATGGATGAGTTATTCAAAGATCCTGATTTATAGCGACGATATCGCCCAGGCCAACCGCCTGGGTTTGTTATTAAGCCGCTATGGTCATGAGCCTTATTTAGTCAAACAGATTGACCCTATGCATCCGCCGGGCGGCCTGCATGGGGCGATGTTCGATTGCCGGCGTTTACCGGCAGAATGGCGTTTAATTGCGACGACACTGGCCAATCAGGGACTGCCGGTGGTGTTGTTCATGGAAAACCTGCCTGAAAATCAGCAACAACTGTTATTGGAAGCAGGTGTGACGCTGGTGCCGCATCGGGTCGAAGAGAAAGAACCGGTGGAAAGCTGGCTGAAACAAGCCCGCTTACAGCAAGACGTGATGCGTAAGCAGCAATTGGCCGTTAATGACCTTACGCAGCGACTGGAAGAAAATGAACTGATTCAGCAAGCTAAAGCCCGCTTAATGAAAGTGCAGGGGCTGGACGAAGAAACGGCCTATCAAGTCATGCGTTCCACCGCAATGAAAAACAGCCAGTCGATGGCTGAACTGGCTCGCCGGATACTCGCCACGCTGGTTGACTGATCTGGTGCGATTGCACCGAACTGAGTCAGGGAAACAGGCGAAAAGACGTTAAAATGCATTAAAAAGCCATGTTTAAAGCGATTCTAAAAACTGGCACGAAAGCTGAATGTATCAAATATGTTAACGGATCAGCCAACGGCGGCTTCCCAACAATTTGGTAACTCAGGCAACGACGCCTCACTGGAATAACCCAGTGAGGCGTTTTTTTTGGAGCAATGGAATGATCACATTAAAACGCAATGCAGTGGGTTGGATGATAAGTGCGGTGTTGGCTTCGACTGCGGTGCAGGCACAAACCGGTGCCCCTGAGAAAGAAGAGCTGAAATTAGGCTTTATCAAATTAACCGATATGGCTCCTCTGGCGGTTGCGTATGAGAAGGGCTATTTCGAAGATGAAGGGTTGTATGTCACGCTCGAAGCGCAGGCCAACTGGAAGGTGTTGCTGGATCGCGTGATCACCGGGGAACTGGATGGTGCCCACATGCTGGCTGGCCAGCCGCTGGGGGCGACAGCGGGGGTTGGTACAAAGGCAGAGGTTGTTACCGCTTTCAGTATGGATCTGAACGGTAATGCGACGACTGTTTCCAATAAAGTATGGGAAGCGATGAAAGCGAACGTCCCTGTGGGTGCTGATGGTAAACCGGTGCATCCGATCAAGGCTGATGCGCTGAAGCCCGTCGTCAAATCTTACAAAGATCAGGGCAAACCATTCAATATGGGCATGGTGTTCCCAGTATCCACCCATAATTACGAACTGCGCTACTGGCTGGCCGCTGGCGGTCTGAACCCCGGTTTTTATGCGCCGCTGAAAGGGGATAACACCGGGCAGCAACAGGCCGATGTGCTGCTATCTGTAACACCACCGCCACAAATGCCAGCCACACTGGAAGCCGGCACTATTCTTGGTTACAGCGTCGGTGAACCGTGGAATCAGGCTGCCGTTGTTAAAGGTATCGGTGTGCCGGTTGTGACCGATGATGACGTCTGGCATAACAACCCGGAGAAGGTCTTCGGAGTTTCCAAATCATGGGCCGAAAAATACCCGAACACCCACATTCATCTCGTGAAGGCGCTGATCCGCGCGGCCTACTGGCTGGATGAAAATAACAATGCTAACCGTCAGGAAGCGGTCGGTCTGCTGGCTAAACCGGAATATGTGGGTGCCGATGCCAAAGTGATCGCCAACTCAATGACTGGCACCTTTGAGTTTGAAAAAGGCGACAAACGTCCGGCGGCTGATTTCAATATCTTCTTCCGTCATAACGCCACGTATCCGTACTACTCCGATGCCATCTGGTATCTGACCCAAATGCGCCGCTGGGGACAAATTCCGGAAGCCAAACCAGATAACTGGTATGCCGACATGGCGAAACAAGTCTACAAACCGGAAGTGTACCGTCAGGCCGCTGAAGAACTGATTGCCGAAGGCAAGATGAAGGCGAGCGACTTCCCTGATTTTGCCAAAGAGACGGGCTACAAGGCGCCTGATAACAAGTTCATTGATGGCATCACCTACGATGGTCACAAACCGAACGACTATCTGAAGCAATTTCCAATTGGCCTGAAAGGCGATCAGAAGCTGTAAATACCCATCGTACCTGGAGTTGGGTATTAAGTTGAAATTAGGAGAAGTAACCATGTCAGCAGTACTGAACATTAAATGGCAAAACATGGCGTTCCCGCTGGTGGGGTTGCTGGCCTTCCTGTTCTTCTGGCAGATCGCTGCCAGTCAGGTTACCACCACATTGGGCTCTTTACCGGGCCCGGTGGCGACCGCTCAGCAATTCATGGGGCTGGTAGATGAGCATGAATCTGAACAGGATAAAAAGAGGGCCTTTTATCAACGTCAGGAACAGCGGAATGCGGACAAGCTGAAAGCAGATCCGAATGCCAAAGTGACGATTCGCCCGTACACCGGACGGCCAACCTTCTTCGATCAGATCAAAACCAGCCTGATCACGGTTGCAACCGGCTTTTTGGTCGCGTCACTGATCGCTATTCCGATGGGCATCATCCTTGGTTTGAACCAGTGGATGTATCAGGCGCTGAACCCAGTCATCCAGATCCTTAAACCGATTTCACCGCTGGCCTGGCTGCCGCTGGTGACGATGGTGGTGAGTGCGGTGTATGTCAGTGACAGCCCGATAGTTGCCAAGTCGTTCATCAACTCGGCATTCACCGTCACGCTGTGCAGCCTGTGGCCGACGTTACTGAATACCACGGTGGGCGTGGCCAATATCGACCCTGACTTAAAAAACGTCAGTCGTGTGTTGAAGCTCGATCCGATCACTCATGTTCGCAAAATCATTCTGCCATCGGCTGTACCGATGATTTTTACCGGGTTGCGTCTGTCGCTGGGGGTAGCGTGGATGGTGCTGATTGCTGCCGAGATGCTGGCGCAGAATCCGGGGTTGGGCAAATTCGTGTGGGATGAATTCCAGAACGGCAGTTCACAGTCACTGGCTCGCATTATGGTCGCTGTCGTCACCATCGGTGTCATCGGCTTCATGCTGGATCGCAGCATGTTGCAACTGCAGAAATGGTTTTCGTGGGATAAACGCAGTGAACTGCGCTGATTAATAGGGATATTGAAAATGAGTAAAACCTATCTCGATTTAAGTGCCGTGGGCATGCGTTTCAAGACAGAAAAAGGCTTCTTTGAAGCGCTGGTGGACGTCAACCTCAAAATTGCTAAAGGTGAGTTTATCTCTCTGATCGGTCACTCCGGCTGCGGCAAGAGCACCGTATTGAATCTTGTTGCTGGTCTGACTGAAGCCACCTCCGGCGGCATCATTCTTGATGGTCGTGAAGTCGATGGCCCTGGCCCGGAGCGTTCCGTGGTGTTCCAGAACCACGCATTGCTGCCCTGGCTGACCGTGTATCAAAACGTCGAAATCGCAGTACGTCAGGTAATGAAAAATGCCAGTAAAAAGGAAGTGGACGAGAACGTGCGTTATTACCTGTCACTGGTGCAGATGGATCACGCGCTGGAGAAAAAACCACACGAAATCTCTGGCGGGATGAAGCAACGTGTCGGTATCGCCCGTGCGTTGTCACTTTCACCGAAAGTATTACTGATGGACGAACCATTCGGCGCGCTGGATGCACTGACCCGAGCGCATCTGCAGGATTCGGTCATGGAAATTCAGGCTGAGCTGAACAACACCGTCATCATGATCACGCATGACGTCGATGAAGCCGTGCTGTTATCCGATCGTATCGTCATGATGACCAATGGTCCGGCGGCAACCATAGGCGAGATCCTGCATATCGATCTGCCGCGCCCGCGTGACCGGGTTGAGCTGGCGGATAACCCTCATTACCACCATTTGCGTCAGCAGGTGCTGAGCTTCCTCTATGAAAAACAGAGCAAGGTCACTCGGCTGAAGAGCAGTAAAACCAGCAAAAGCAGTGCCGTAGCTTAAGGAACATGAACATGAGCAAACAACGTCTGTTAGTCGTCGGAAACGGCATGGTGGGTCACCACTTTGTGGAACAACTGGTCAATGCGGGTGGGTTGGAACAATTCGATGTCACCGTATTGGGCGCAGAGCCTGACAGTGCCTACGACCGGGTACATCTTTCAGAAGTGTTCGGTGGTCGCGCGCCGAAAGAGCTGCAGATGGCTGATCCGGAATGGTATGCCGAGAAAGATGTGTCCCTGATCCTGAGCTGTAAAGCGGAATCACTGGATCTGGCGAAAAAACAGGTTATTTCTGAACATGGTGAGATTTATGCCTTCGATAAAATGGTGCTGGCAACCGGCTCTTATCCGTTTGTTCCACCTATCCCTGGTCATCAGCGTAAAGGCTGCTATGTCTATCGCACATTGGCTGATCTGGATGAGATCCGTGATGCCTGTGCTGGTGGCCGCACCGGTGTGGTTGTTGGTGGCGGTTTGCTGGGGCTGGAAGCAGCTAACGCGCTGCGTCTGCTCGGGCTGGAAACGCACGTTATCGAGTTCGCCCCGCGTCTGATGCCAGTTCAGCTCGATCCGGTTGCCGGTGACATGCTGAAAAACAAAATTGAGAGTCTGGGGGTGAAGGTGCACGTCGATACCGCGACCGACAAAATTGTCGATGGCGAAGGCGCGCTGCACCGCATGATGTTTAAAGACGGCACCCATCTCGAAACCGATGTGATCCTCTTCTCTGCGGGTATCCGCCCGGAAGATCGTCTGGCTCGTCAGGCAGGTCTGGCTGTGGGCGAACGTGGTGGTATCACCATTGATGAACAATGTGTGACTTCGCACCCGGATATTCTGGCTATCGGCGAGTGTGCGCTGTGGTCCGGCAAAATTTTTGGTCTGGTGGCTCCTGGCTATCAGATGGCACGCTCTGCGGTCAGCTCTCTGTTGGGCGGTGAAACCCGCTTCAAAGGTGCCGATATGAGCACCAAACTGAAGCTTATGGGCGTTGATGTGGGCGCCATCGGTGACAGCCATGCCGCCAGTGAAGGCGCGCAGGAATTGCTGCTGCTGGATCGTCCGTCCGGCGTCTATAAAAAGCTGGTGACTGATGAAAC
>SSEX01000112.1 GCA_008015085.1 Tolumonas sp.
AAATAAAGTCCGGAGTATTTTATCGGAAAAACCGGTTACATGGAGCGATTATGAAACAAACTTTCAGCAGATATGAATTAACAGAAGTAATGCATTGATGCCGTTTTTCCCTTGATTTCTAATTTTTTATACCTAACTAAAGACAAATAGCGGAATTTTATTTAGGATCGGCATCCACCTTCCAATGTTCGGATGAAGGTAGCAGGAGAGGATGGTTCTACATCCACCGAAGAAGTGAATCTTTCAGGTGCCGCAAGGCGAGGACTGTTACTGGACGATACTCTGGAGAGACCCGTTAAATCGGGCGCCGAAGGAGCAAAACCCGTCAGGGTTGAAACTCTCAGGCAAAAGGACAGAGGGGATGGAACGGCATATCTGGTGATCCTCATCAGGTAGGCGTTCCTGTCTTCTCCTTTCACGAATGAACAGCTTCGTTTCAGGAGGATATTTACAAACTATGCTTCATTCATTTCTTACCGCCGCTGATGACTTTATCTGGGGTCCACCATTGCTTGCACTGCTGATGGGTACTGGGCTTTATCTCACCATTCGTTTAGGTCTGCTACAGGTTATTCGCCTGCCACTGGCTCTGAAACTGGTGTTTTTTCCACCCAAACATGATGATAAAGAAGGCGATGTATCCAGCTTTGCTGCACTATGCACTGCCCTGTCGGCAACCATTGGTACCGGCAATATCGTCGGTGTTGCCACCGCAGTTAAACTAGGCGGTCCTGGTGCTATTTTCTGGATGTGGATGGCTGCATTCCTGGGTATGGCAACAAAATACGCTGAAGGACTGCTGGCTGTCCGCTATCGACAAAAAGATGCCAACGGTCAAATGAGCGGTGGCCCGATGTACTATCTGGAAAAGGGTCTGGGCAGCAAATTTCTGGCAGGTGCGTTTGCTCTGTTTGGAATCGGCGTTGCGTTGTTTGGGATCGGTACTTTCCCACAAGTTAATGCGATTGCGGATGCCGCTCAGCTTGCCTTTGAAGTGCCAAAATGGGCAACCGGTCTGATTCTGGCTGTATTAGTAGCACTGATCACAGTAGGCGGTATTGAATCCATATCCCGCGTATCCACTAAAGTAGTTCCTCTTATGGCTGCATTATATGTACTCACCTGCTTCGGGGTTATGTATATACATGCAGAACAACTACCAGCAGTGGTCAATCAGATCCTGAATGCAGCGTTCACTACCACAGCTGCAACCGGTGGTTTTGCTGGTGCAACCATGATGCTAGCGTTGCAGGCAGGTGTTGCCCGCGGTGTGTTTTCTAATGAATCAGGTCTGGGCTCAGCCCCTATTGCTGCAGCGGCCGCAAAAACCGACTCTTGTGTAGAACAAGGGCTGGTCTGCATGACCGGTACTTTCTTTGATACCATCATCATTTGTACCATGACCGGTATTACTTTGGTGCTGACTGGTTCATGGCAGGCTGAGGTTGCAGGTACAGCCATGACCAACCTGGCGTTCACCCAAGGTATTGGCAGTCAGTTAGGCTTTTATCTGGTTAATATCGGCTTATTGTTCTTTGCATTTACAACCATCATCGGCTGGAACTACTACGGTGAGCGTTGCACCGAATATCTACTTGGTGTGAATGCGATAAAGCCATATCGCTGGATATTTGTTGTCCTGGTCGCGGCTGGAGCCTTCCTGCATCTGGATCTGATCTGGATCATTGCTGATATCGTTAATGGCCTGATGGCGATACCGAACCTGATTGGTCTGATTGGCTTACGCCATGTGATTGCGGCAGAAACCTTTGCGTATTTCAGTGCTAAAGACACCACACCTGATAATGCAGAAACCGAAGCCAGTATGTGATCCGGTTAAAATTGAAAAACCACCGTCAGCTAACGTTGCGGTGGTTTAAATATGACAACAAAAAAACCGGCATCTGAGCCGGTTTTTTCATATACAGAAGCGATTAGCCGTTTACTGCATCTTTTAATGCTTTGCCAGCAACAAAGGTTGGCACGTTAGAAGCAGCAATCGTAATTTCCTGACCAGTCTGCGGATTACGACCAGTACGGCTTGCACGATGATTCACTTTGAAAGTACCGAAACCAACCAGTTGTACTGGATCACCTTCTTTCAGGCTTTGGGTAATAGTTTCCAGAATCTGATCCAGTGCCACTTTAGCCTGGGCTTTGCTCATGTCAGCCTTGGCTGCAATCGCATCAACAAGCTCAGTTTTGTTCATACGCATTCCTTATTATTTAAGCCGATCAAAAAAGCTGCCTCAATCTAGTCAAATTTCGTCTGGCTGGCAAAAGCTTTCTTCCGTATTTTCCGGAAAAACAGCAGATTTTTGCCCGGAATTTCATTGATGTCACAAAACATACAGCCAATCGATTAAGCTTTATACCATTAGAGCCAGACCGCCTTGCCAGTCACTTATTCCAGAGAAATACCTAAATTGGAAACACCATCCTGAGAAGCCATAGATTTAATATCCAGAATATTGGCGGCATCCCTTGGCTGGGACACCCGCTCCAGCAGAGCGACCTGGAATGTCATTTCCTCTTCAATTAAAGGCTCTGCATACAATTCTTCTACTGAACACTCTTTCCCCTGCTGCATTTCGACAAATCCGACAACACAACCCAAAGAAGTCTGGCTCACATCATAAGCTTCGTCGCCCAGACGAAAAACCACCGAATTATATGCCGTCGCCAGTGCGACACATGCGTCTAAAGCCGGACGGGCGCCATAGCATTCTTCTTTCTGTGGATCAGGCATGCCAGCTTCTAACTGTTCCAGAATGGCAGACAAATTGACCTGCATACTTTTTTCTGTCAGATATTGCCACATGGTATCCAGAGCCTGACGGATCTGTTGTACGTCACCATTGCCTGTCCTCTCAGCATACAAACAGTAATTAGGATACATTCTTTCACTCAATGCCAGCGCAAACAGCGTCTGCTGCCATGGCATCAATTTATGTAATTTTTTGTAGAACTTGTCACCAAACACAACGATCTCCTTTGAGTGAATCGCGAATTGTAAGCTAGTCTGCTGATATTGAGAAATAATGCAGCACAATTAAGATCCAGACAAAGAAACAGCATTGATGGATAAAAAACAACCAGAACCATGAATTACTCTCTTTAATTCCGCCCTTTTGTTGTTTTTACCCTGCCGTCCGTGATACAAATCTAACTTTGTGCCATCAAGGGCGGATGAAATTATTCTCCCTGCATTCGGTGATGGTATAACAGACCAATTTTCAACAGAGCGAAGAGAAAACAATGAAACGGATCCTGACACCGTTTACAGGTTTGGCGAATCGTGAGTTACCCATTCCCCGTCAACACTTGTATGCCATCATTATGCTGGCGTGTTTTTCTGTGGCCAGTATCACTCTGTTACCACCTCCGGGTGAGTTGCTTTCAGATAAACCTATCCCTGTCTCTACAGAAGATTTAACCGCCGATGCTGAGTTGAGCAAACAGGCGGCTGACACTGAATTTGTCAGTGTTCCAAGTGATGCTTTATTGGATGATGATGCCAGCATCACTGATGATGTGACCGCAGCTCCAACTGGCGAACTGCAGTTAATGGACTACGTTGTTAAAGATGACGACAACCTTTCTTACATCTTTAATACCCTGAACTTATCGCCGATCACCCTGCAGAAATTACTCGAAGTTGATATTCAGAATTCGTTGGTCCGCCTGAAGCCTGGCCAGAAAATATCTTTTTATCTTGATGATTCCAGCGTTGTGCAGAAATTAGATATTCCTCTGGACCTGGAAAAACATATCGTTTTCGAACGTAAAGGTGATGCGTACCACTCTCATATTGAAAAGCTTGCAGTTACCGCAGAAGACGAGACTAAACAGGAAAGTGTCGCCGCTGATAATGCAACCACTGATACTGATAAAGAAAAAGCTGATAGCACGGCAGTAACTCCTGCTGAAAATACCAAAACGGCTCAGAAAAATGCTGCTAAAGTTGCTGCAGAAGAAAAAACAGAAAAGAACCAGAAGGCTGCCGAAAAAGTCAAAGCTCAGCAGGATGATAACAAAGACACCCGTCCGGCTGTTCGCCCTACCCGCGTATTAAGCGGTAAGATTTCCGGCACTTTTGGTGCAAGTGCCCGTAGTGCTGGTTTAAGCGCCGGGCATATTCATCAGGTTGCCCGCCTTTTCCAGGGTCAAATCGATTTCCGTCGTGACCTGAAAAAAGGTGACTCGTTTAAAGTGCTGTTTGATCGCAATACCGTTGCAGGCAAAGCAGACAGCAGTGCACGCATTCAGGCTGTAATGCTGACAGTGAAGGGTAAGAGTTATTCTGCTTTCCGTAACACAACAGACAACCAGTTTTATGATGACGATGGCAGCAGCCTGAATACAACCAAAAGCGGCAAGTTCATGCGTTATCCTATACCTTCATCGACCCGTGTAAGTTCAGGATTCAACCCACATCGTGTTAATCCGGTCACTGGCCGTGTAATGGCTCATAACGGTACTGATTTTTCAGTGCGGGTAGGTACCCCCGTACAAGCAACCGGTGATGCTGTTGTCGTGAAATCTACCCGTCATCCTGATATGGGTGTTTATATCGTATTACGTCATAGCGGCCGTTACAGCTCTGTTTATATGCATCTGAGCAAATCAATGGTGAAACCCGGCCAGAAAGTAAGAATGGGCCAGGTCATTGCACTATCTGGTAATACAGGTCGTTCAACAGGTCCGCATCTGCATTATGAATTCCATGTGAATAATCGTGCGGTGAATGCAATGCGTGTTGATTTGCCAATGAATGAGCCAATGCAAACCAAGGCGAAAAAATCGCTGGTTGCTAAAATCAAAGAATATAAGCGTTTGTTGAATGCAGGTTAATTGCCTGATTGTATGAACGACAAAGACCGGCATGAACGCCGGTCTTTTTGTTTCAGCTCTGGTGATACGCTTCAGAAAAATGATGTACTGCATCGACAAAAGTTTTCACCCGTTCAGGCGCAATATCCGGAGTGATCCCATGTCCGAGATTAAACACATGGCCGGAACCACTGCCATACTGTTGCAAAATCTGCTGAACATGCGAAATCACAACCGCATCGTCACCATGTAACACAGCCGGATCCATATTTCCTTGTAGTGCAACTTTATCGCCGATACGTTGACGGGCTGAAGCAATGTCAGTAGTCCAGTCCAGGCCAATGGCATCGCAGCCAGATGCAGCAATAAGTTCCAGCCATTGCCCACCACCTTTGGTAAACAACGTCACCGGAATGGTACGCCCCTCATGCTGTCGGGATATACCCTGGACGATCTGTGTCATATATTGCAGTGAAAAGGTCTGATAATCCTGATGCGATAAGACACCGCCCCATGTATCAAATATCATTACGGCATCCGCACCAGCAGCAATCTGCGCATTAAGATACAGCGTGACACTGTCTGCCAGTTTTTGCAGTAAACCATGCAGCAATTGAGGCTCTCGATACATCATCTGTTTAATACGGCTAAACTGTTTACTGCTACCGCCTTCCACCATATACGTTGCCAGTGTCCAGGGGCTGCCAGAAAAACCAATCAACGGGATGCGCTGTACTAATGCCCGCTTGATAGCTCTTACTGCATCCATCACATAGCGAAGCTCTATTTCCGGATCCGGTACTGGCAAAGTATCAACATCACGCTGATACTGAATCGTACGGGCAAATTTAGGCCCCTCCCCGGCACCAAAGCTCAGACCAAGCCCCATGGCATCCGGAATCGTGAGAATGTCAGAAAATAAAATGGCAGCATCTAATTCAAAACGTCGCAATGGCTGCAAAGTAACTTCACATGCCAGCTCTGGGTTCTGACAAAGCGTCATAAAATCACCGGCTTCTGCGCGTAATGCCCGGTATTCCGGTAAATAGCGTCCAGCCTGGCGCATTAACCAGACAGGGGTGCGATCAACTGGTTGCCGCAATAAAGCGCGCAGGTAACGATCATTTTCTATTTTTGTCATGTATCTGCTCTGATAAGTGAATATTGGTTAATTCTAACATTCTGTTGTTTAACATGCCGCTAACAATCAGTAAACAGGTTAAAGCATGTACGAGATACATGCGGAAAAGAGACCTGCTTAACAGATGTAGTATTCAATGGTGTGTCATTTTTACCAAAGGCCGCACAATGAGATCAGAAGAGCAATGAACGCTCTGCTCTGCAGATCAAGGAGGCAACATGCTGGTAACTCTCGATAAAATCCGCCAACAGGTAGCAGGAAAGCATCCGGCGATTGACGCATGGCTTAACGTTCGCCGAAACCTGTTAGTCGAATACATGCAGCTGGCTGGTCTGATGCCCCCCCACCGCAAGACCTTGCCAAGCAGCCAGGCTATTTCTGATTTCTGTGGCAGATTGGTAGATTATGTTTCAGCCGGGCATTTCGAAATCTATGAAATTCTGATCAGTGCGTATGAAAAAGCACAAGGTCGACATTTGTCGTTAACTAACCGGCTGATTGATCGGATCCAGGACACGACAGAATCTATTCTCGACTTTAATGAAAGCTATGACGATGCAACTGATGATGATATGTCTGAACTTGAGACCGATCTGAGCCAATTAGGTTTGACCCTGGAAGAACGCTTCAAACTTGAAGATCGGTTAGTACTCGTGCTGGATGTCTTAAGTGATACAGATGAAATCAGTGCAACGCAAAAATCAGCCACCACAGTATAATGTCAGACCCGCAGTGTGCTAAATTCACCGGATGAGTCTGATCGTAAGGGGGAATAACAGACAATGAAAGAACGACGTCGTTTTTTCCGGGCGGGATATTCAAGACCAGCCCAACTGCAGCAAGGTGATCAGATCTGGGCTACAACACTGCTTGATTTGTCGCTGCAGGGAGCATTACTTCAGCGGCCTGAACATTGGAATGCGCAGGCAAGTGGATTATTTATGCTGACGTTCACTCTTGACGATTCTGACATTCAGATCAGCATGGAAGTAGAAGCAACACACCTTGATGACAAACGCCTTGGGGTCTATTGCCACCACATCGATATCGACAGCGTTTCTCATCTGCGGCGCTTGATAGAACTGAACGTCGGTGATTCTGAACTACTGATGCGTGAACTGGCTCACCTTATTGAAGATCATCAGCAGCATGAATCTCATGCTGCTAACCCGTCAGAGTAGTTCTATCGCTTCCTGTAGATTTGTTACCGGCATGATTTTAATGCCGGTGATCTCATGTTTAGGCATATTCGCTTTGGGTATGATGGCCTGACGGAATCCGTGTTTTGCAGCCTCCTGTAGCCGCTCCATTCCCGATGGCACCGGGCGAATTTCTCCCGACAAACCGACTTCACCAAAAATAATCAGATCTTTAGGAATCGGTTTATCACGAAAGCTGGAAACCATCGCCGCAATCAGAGCCAGATCCGCGCTAGTTTCATCAACCTTAACCCCACCAACCACGTTGATGAACACATCCTGATCGGCCATTTGAATACCGCCATGCCGGTGCATGACTGCCAGCAACATCGCCAGACGATTATGTTCCGCCCCTACTGCTAACCGGCGCGGATTAGCCAGTTGCGAATAATCCACCAACGCCTGTAGCTCCACCAGCAAAGGCCGCGTTCCTTCCCAGATCACCATGACAACAGAGCCCGCACTTTCCGCTTCCCCTCGATTGAGGAAAATAGCTGAAGGATTACTGACCTCTTTCATCCCCTGCGAAGTCATAGCAAACACACCGAGTTCATTAATGGCGCCAAAACGGTTTTTCTGACAACGTAATGTACGGAAACGGGAATCTGCATCGCCCTCCAACAAAACAGAGCAGTCGACACAGTGTTCTAATACTTTAGGCCCAGCCAAGGTTCCATCCTTGGTAACATGGCCAACCATGAAGATTGCTACCTGATGCTGTTTGGCAAAACGGGTTAACTGTGCCGCGCTTTCTCTGACCTGAGAGACTGAGCCCGGCGATGAACTGACATCGGCCACATGCATGACCTGAATCGAGTCAATCACCATGACGGCCGGTTTTTCCTGTAACGCCAGATGACAAATCTGCTCCACACTGGTTTCAGACAGCATCCGTAATTTGTCATTGGGCAAGCCTAAGCGGTGAGCACGCATGGCTACCTGTTGCAATGATTCTTCACCCGTCACATAAAGCACAGGCATTCGTTCGGCCAATGAACACATTGTTTGCAACAATAAAGTACTTTTCCCTGCCCCCGGATGCCCCCCAATCAACCTGGCAGAACCAGGGACGATGCCCCCCCCTAAAACTCGATCCAGTTCCTTATAGCCGGAACTGATTCGGGGTAGTTCGGCCAATGAAACATCGGATAGAGTCTGTACTTTGCTGCTCAGTTCACCGGCATAACCTGCCCGGCTACCTTTTTGTGTTATTGCTGATGGCCCTAACCGGATTTCCGTGATGGTATTCCATGCTTTGCATTCGCCGCATTGTCCTTGCCAGCGAGAAAATTCTGCGCCACATTCATTACAGACATAAGCAACTTTACTTTTTGCCATCACAGATCCTTTTCAAGAAATTGGTTATCATGCCGATATATCTGCAATGATAACAATAATCGGCTCGGGAGTGGGCAGTTCATGGATTCGCCGCTGGCATCGGTTTTATTGGATCAATTACAACCGTTATTTCTCGATCCGGATTTTGATAGCCTGTTCAATAAGCTGACCGAAGGTGAAAGCAATAGTGCCCGTTTTTTACTGAAAATGGAGCTAAATCGCCTCTGGTCTCCCTGTATCCGGATACTGGACATGCGTAGCAAAGGCTATCCGTGCCAAATCGTGCCGCATGGCGCCATTATTCACTACCTCGGCGAACATGATCTGAAGGTATTTCAGGAAGCGCTGCAACGCTACAGCCAGCGTTACACAACCGGGGTCTATGAAGCGGTTATCGCCAGTGCAAAACCCAATTATAATCAAGTGGATGATGCAAGACGGGCCTCTCAGTCTAACCGCTTACAGCTGCGTACACTGACCTTCGGCAGTTATCATCAGGGGCGGGAAGAACGGATCCATTTTTCATCAAATATCCTGCTGCTGCTGGAAAATGGTCTGACAGTTAAAGCTAAAACCTCCAATATATCGGTTAACGGCATCCGCATCGTATTGCAGGAACCTTGCGAGTATGAAGTTGGTCAGGCCTGCCAGATTATATTTTCCGACCTGCAACAAAAAGAGAAAAACAACGATATTCTGCAATACCCGGCCACTTATCAGATCCGGGGAGAAGAGCAACAAGAGCAGCAAAAATGGCTGCGTCTGACCTGTGAGGATACTCGTCCGGCCTTCAGGGAATTTCTGTCCCAATTTATCGAACAAAATAAAAAGCATTACAAGGTCAGCATAGATTTCGCCTTCACCGCAACAGAAATTAAAGGATTCGAACAGATATATCTTCCCCGCCTGACCGGATTACCCCTTTTCTTTTCGCATCAGCACGAAATCAAACTGGAATATGTGCTGAAAACAGAGAATAACCAGACAGAGTTAGAATACTGGCGTAATGAACGTAATCAGGACATGCTGGCAGGGCTTTTCCGGCCAGAACGAATGGCATCCATCCTCGCTCAGCCTTCCGGGATAAAAACCACTCAAATTTATTGCTTTACGCACACCATTCGTAGTCATATCTATTTCTTCTCTGCCACAGAACAAGAACTGGAAGAAAAAGGGCTGAAATCGCTGTTCTTTTCTATTGGTCGTAAACGCCCAAGCTGGCGCGTTTATCAATTAACACTGCAGGCAGCAGACTCTCGACTGGAGCTTGATAAGCTCATTGACGCAAATATCACTACTGAACAATACCGTCTGGGGCTTGCACACCAGCTTGCTCAACTGAAATATATCGCTCAATTAACGGCAATCAATCTGGACTCACATCTGGAGGATTATCAACTCTGGCGACCAGAGCAACAGGATGCCAATTTATTGCGTTGCTTTGGTCATACTATGGATGCCCCCATGTTCCAGACAGAACGTCTGTATTATGTACAACTCAGACGTGAACCCCGTTATATCCACAAAACCCCGGTCACCATCAGGCTGGGAGCCCATACGCTGATTGGCTGGACCCGTGATATATCTACTATGGGGCTACAGGTTGAACTGGAAGCTGTTCTGCATTGCCGAGTCGGCGATATCGTTTATCTCAGCCTGCCTAAGATGCAAAGTCTGACCAAAGAAGTAGATCTTTCTGCTCTGAGCTACCGGATAGTTAATTGTAATAATATCAGGACGATTCTGCATCTGACCGTCGAAGGTAACCCTGATACACATCCGGGACGGGAGTTTTTTCAGATGCTGATCGATCAAAACCAGAAAAAGCTCACCATGGCTAAAGAGCCGCATCATCAGCATGGTATGGCAAATAGCCTGAGAAATTTATTTGTTCATTACCAGTTTAACTATGCCTTGTATGTAGATCGCCATTACGCCAGTAAACTCGGCACCTTTGGGGTTGGAAAAAACCAACATTCGCTGGATCGATTACTTCTGAGCCAGGATCGTAAACATGCGGATTTGTATCCGTTATTTAAAGGGGATTTACTCAAACAAGCTCTGTTGATCCCATTGCATCAGGCTCGCAGGGAAGATCGCCCACAAACCACGGAATTATTTATTTCGCACAGGAAACTACAGAACGGCAAGCCAAATAATGACATCCGGCTCAGTCATGATTTTTATGATGCTGAAGATAAAAAAGCTTTTGTTATGAAATCATTAGCGCTTGGTGAATTTTACTCAGTACAGATCTGTATTTCACGTACTGGTCGCCCCGATATGGAATATCTGGCCAAGGAGCTGCACTACATCGCCCAGTACGCCATTCATAAAGCCAAACAACTGGAGGAAGCGTTGTGGAGCGTTGTGGGTGTCTGCGACATTATGGATACAACACAAGCCACTTTGCAGCGGCTCGGAATAAAACAGTAATACTGACTGACCGGAAATCTCCTGCGGTCAGTCCATCAAATTTACGCTTTAGCGATCACATCGCCGGCCAGCAACAGACAGATAACCGCTTCTAAGTTCAGATGACGGATCGCTACCTGCGCCTGTTCCCGCACTACCGGTTTAGCATGAATCGCGACCCCCAGCGCCGCAGCTTTCAGCATTGGTAAATCGTTGGCACCATCACCAATGGCGACGGTTTGTTTATCAGAGACCTGATAACGGGCTTTCAGTTCAGCCAGTGTTTCCGCTTTGACTTTTGCATCAACAATACGCCCATTGACCTTTCCGGTCAGGCGATCGCCATCGATATCCAGCACGTTCGATTCAATATGATCCAGCCCCAGATTGCGCTGCAAGACACCTGCAAAATGGGTAAACCCACCGGAGGCAATCGCCACTTTCCAACCTGCCGCTTTGGCTGTGCTAACCAGATCGGTTAAACCCGGCATCAGCGGAATATTGGCGGCTACCTGATCCAAAATAGAAATGGGCGCATCTTTCAGCAGAGCCACGCGGTTACGCAGACTTTCGGAGAACTCCAGCTTACCGTGCATGGCAGCCGCAGTAACGGCAGCGACCTGCTCCCCCACACCGGCCAGACGAGCAATTTCATCGATGCATTCGATCTGGATCGCGGTGGAATCCATATCCATCAGGATCAACCCGCCAGCCTGCAGACGTGGTAACTCAGCAACATGTGCACCGTCAATCGACCAGTCCTGCACCTTCAGCCACTGCATCAAATCAGAAGAATGCGCCGAAGTGCCCAGTACCACAGTCCAGATATCACCGACCGCAAACGGTACAAAGCAGCAAACAGCCATGCCCATTTCACGGATCTGCTTCACGGTAACAGCAACATGTTCCGGTGCCAATGTTTGCCCCATCAGCACGACATAACCATCACATTCGGGCTTATCTACCGCTTCGGTTCCGCGATCAGTAAATTGAAGTACCCCGTTTTTGGGGAAATGGACGAGCCAGTCAGCAATTTGCTCAGGCAACGCAGAAATTGGCATGGTGATACACTCCCTGTCAGAAAAAGCGGCCGACAGCGTAGCCGATCGCTTTTCCTACAGGCAAGTGTTATCTCAAGAATTGGTTATTTCAGCAGCAACACTGAATCAAGCGCAATCTTCATCATGTCGTTGAAGGTGTTCTGGCGCTCTTCTGCGGTTGTCTGTTCACCGTTTTTGATGTGGTCGGAAACAGTACAGATCGCCAGCGCTTTCGCGCCATATTCGGCAGCGACACCGTAAATACCGGCGGCTTCCATCTCGACACCGAGAATGCCATATTTATCCATCACATCAAACATGGATGGATCCGGCGTATAGAACAGATCAGCTGAGAACAGATTGCCGACTTTCACCGCAATCCCCAGATTTTCCGCTGCCGTTACGGCATTACGCAACAAACTATAATCGGCAATCGCCGCAAAATCATGATCCTTAAAGCGCATCCGGTTGACCTTGGAATCGGTACTAGCGCCCATGCCGATGATCACATCACGGACTTTGACATCAGCCCGGACAGCGCCGCAGGAGCCGATACGGATGATGTTTTTTACACCATATTCGGTGATCAGCTCTTTGGTATAAATTGAGCAGGATGGTATGCCCATGCCATGCCCCATCACAGAAATACGCTGACCTTGGTAATAACCGGTATAACCGAACATGTTGCGAACATCCGTTACCAGTTCTGCATTTTCCAGATAGGTTTCAGCGATGTATTTTGCGCGCAGCGGATCGCCCGGCATCAGTACTGTTTCAGCAAAAGCACCGTCTTTAGCATTAATGTGTGGCGTTGCCATGTTTTTTCCTTCTGTTAAATATGTTCAGGCAGACAATTGCTGCCATATTCAAGTGGAGGTAAACCGTGATAGGCCGCAATTGTCTGGCCAATATCAGCAAAGGTATTGCGAAGCCCCAGAGCCTGAGGTCGAACGGTGTCGCCATAAAAAATAACAGGAACGTGTTCACGGGTATGATCTGACCCGGTCCAGATCGGATCACAACCATGATCCGCTGTCAGCACCACCCGATCGCCAGCTTGCAATAATGCAAACAGTTCCGGCAGGCGTGAATCAAAATATTCCAACGCCGCAGCATAGCCTGGCACATCGCGGCGATGACCATATGAAGAGTCAAAATCAACGAAATTAGTGAAAATGATCGACTGTCCCGGAGCGGTCTTCACCTGTTCCAGCGTTTTGTTCCACAGCTCTTCCAGCCCGGTAGCTTTATGGTGGTGCGTGATACCGCAACCAGCATAGATATCAGCGATCTTGTAGGTGGAAATCAGCCCGCCAC
>SSEX01000095.1 GCA_008015085.1 Tolumonas sp.
CGATCCGCTTATGTTCACTGATAAGTTCACCGGTCAGTGTATTCACTATCGCCGCTTTGATACCGGTTCCGCCGATATCCACACCGAAAATATTCATAGTTTATCCTTATGCATGGTCGGCTAATCCTTTGTAAATACAGCGGATGAGTTTGTCATGCTTTCTGTTTTCTGATGACACCAGAGATCTTAATTGGCAAAGAGCCCAGTCAATATGCTCTTGCACCAACGGACTGGCCTGAGCTCGTTTGTATTCAAGAGCATGAATGACATCGTCTGATGCGGGGCCGTTACCTAATGCGATGGCAATATTCCTCTGCCACTTTTCAAATCCAATTCGGCGGATGGCGCTACCTTCAGTAGTTTTAAGAAACATGGCTTCATCCCATGCCCATAGTGTCAACAGATCAGGGGTATGCAATGACTGTCGGGGTGAAAAATCCGGCTCTGGTGATGTAACGGCGTAACGGTTCCATGGGCAGATCAGCTGGCAGTCGTCACAACCGTAAATCCGGTTGCCAATCAGCGGGCGCAATTCCTCAGGAATGGGGCCATTCAATTCAATCGTCAGGTAAGAAATACAACGCCGTGCATCAACCTGGTAAGGGGCAACGATAGCGCCTGTTGGACAAATCTGGATACAGGCACTGCAATTACCACAGGCTGGTTCAATCGGGTGATCGATCGGCAATGGCAAATCTACTAATAATTCCCCGAGGAAAAAAAAGGAACCTGCGTTCTTATTGAGTAATAATGTGTGTTTTCCGGTCCAGCCAAGGCCGGCCTTGTCTGCCAGAGGCCGTTCCATGATAGGGGCTGAGTCTACAAAGGGCCGAAATTGCAGCATATCCTGGCTTGCTTGTTGGATCCGTTCCCCCAACTGCTTTAGGCGGTTGCGTAGAGTTTTGTGATAATCACGCCCTAGCGCATAGCGACTGACATAGCCACGGGTCGGATCTGCCAGCGTCTTCGCAATTTGGGCTCCCGATGGCAGATAATTCATTCTCACCGAAATAACCCGCAGGGTGCCAGGTTGTAACTCAGCGGGGCGAGCGCGCATTAAACCGTAACGCGCCATATATTCCATTTCACCGTGATAGCCGCTCGCTAACCATGCTTCCAGCTTACTTTCTTCGCTGGTTAAATCGCAGTCTGTGATCCCGACCTGATCAAAGCCTAGCTCTAGCCCCCATTGCTTGATATCGTGAGCTAACTTTTGCAGATCGGGTGTGGATGTCATGGATCAGAATGCACCGGTTATCACTAAAATTTGCGACAGTTTACCACACTACAGTTGGTGCTCCGAGCAGATCCGCTTGATGGAGCAGCAGCTGGTTTCCTCTCATAAAATTACGCTATACCAGTTGATGCAACAGGCCGGAGAGGCTGTTTTTCATGTAATTAAAACATGCTGGCCTGCGGTGCGGCATTTATGGATATTTTGCGGAAAAGGCAATAATGGCGAAGATGGTTATGTTATTGCCAAACTAGCCAAAAGAGCCGGTTATAAGGTTGATCTATTTTCTTTTGATGAACCACCCCCGGGAATTCCGGCTGAACAGGCTAAACATGACTGGCTCAATGACGGGGGAACTTGTCAGAAGCTATCCTCCACACAGGGACAACCCGACCTGATCATTGATGCTCTGCTGGGAATAGGCCCATCCACACGATTGCGCGGTGAGTTGCTCGCCTGGATCCAGTTTATTAACCGGCAACAGGCTCCCATATTATCAGTGGATATTCCGAGTGGCTTGAATCCGGATACCGGGATGCCACTTGGTGGTGCTGTGAATGCAGCAATGACAGTCACGTTGATTGCACTGAAGCGGGGGTTACTGACCGGATTAGCTGCTGACCATGTTGGCGAAATATTGCTTGCTCCGTTACAGAATAAACCTACTCAAGCGAATGAATTATCTGGATGTAAGCTACTAAACTATGGCGCAATATCTCCCTTACTGCCCCCCCGACGCAGAACAGCACATAAAGGAGATTGCGGGAAAATTCTATTGGCCGGTGGCGGTCCGGGGATGCCTGGGGCAATCAGACTGGCAGCAGAAGCAGCACTGCGTACAGGTGCTGGATTGGTTAAGGTGTTTTGTCATCCTGAAAACCGGCCGTTGGTGTTTGCTGGTCGTCCGGAGTTAATGTTTGGCCGGGATTTATCCGGTGAGCTTATAGACTGGGCTGATGTTGTCGTAGCCGGCCCCGGATTAGGGCAGGAAGCATGGGGACTCCAGCAGTGGCAGACATTACTGGCTGATGCGCATTGCGACCATATGATCGTGGATGCAGATGCCTTAAATCATTTAGCTTTGCACCCGCAAAAACGCAATAACTGGGTATTAACGCCTCATCCAGGAGAAGCTGCAAGGCTGTTACAGTGTTCGGCTTCAGATATACAATCAGACCGTTTTGCTGCAGTGCAGGAAGTTCAGCATCGCTATGGAGGCGTGGTATTATTAAAGGGCTCCGGAACGCTGATTTTTGATGGCAGGCAGATGGCTATCTGTACAGAAGGTAATCCGGGAATGGCGAGTGGTGGCATGGGTGATGTACTTTCTGGCATTATAGCGGCCCTTTTAGGGCAAGGCTTATCGTTATTCGATGCGGCCTGTTGTGGTGCCGTGTTACATGGTAAAGCCGCAGATATGATAGCCGAACAGCATGGTGAACGGGGCATGCTGGCTTCAGATTTATTTTTATGGTTACCCAAACTGGCTAATCCTCAAAGGTATCAACATGGGAAATATGCTGACACGAATACTCAACGACAGTGAAGCAACTGTCGCTTTAGGTGCTGAAATTGCCCATGCCTGTCAGCAGGCAACGACTATTTTTTTACATGGTGATCTGGGGGCAGGAAAGACCACCCTATCCAGAGGATTTGTCACAGCTCTGGGTCATCATGGCAAAGTTAAGAGCCCAACTTATACATTAGTTGAGGCTTATGAGTTACCGCAATGGCAGGTTTATCATTTTGACCTATACCGATTAGCCGATCCGGAGGAGCTGGAGTTTATGGGGATCCGGGATTATTTCTCTTCGGATTGCTTATGTCTGGTGGAGTGGCCGGAAAAAGGTGAAGGGTGGTTACCCTCACCGGATCTTGAAATTACATTACATTATGAGCATGGGGCCCGGAGAGTGGAAATCAGAGCATGTTCTGATGTGGGCGAAACGATTGTTACCAGATTGAATCTATCGTGAAAAAAAGATTTTTACTTATTTTACTGGCTCTGTTCGTTTGGCCAGCCGCAGCTAATCAGATTGAAAAATTGCGTATTGCCCCTTCGCAGGACAAAGTGCGCATGGTGTTTGATCTCGAAAGCCAGCCAAATTACAGCTTTACTATTGATACCGGCACTAACAGTCTTATTGTTGAGTTCCAGGATATCAGTGGGCAACCATTTCCTGTTCCCCGGACCACCGGTTGTGAAGGTTTTCTGAAAAGTATCCGCCGGAATATGTTAGGCGGTAATGTTGTCAAAGTTGAATTTGTTCTGGCAAATGGTGTGAAACCTCAGATTTTCTCTTTGCCGCCACAAGCCAGCTATCGTCATCATCGCCTGGTCGTTGATATGAAGCCTGGTACATTGGTTGCGAAAAGCAACGTATCCGGTAATACCCCAACAACACCATTTGTCAGCCTTCCAGTGACTACTGCATCTCCTGTCTCCTTTGGCGCGGACTCAACAAAGAAATCTCAGTCTGCCGCTGTGGTTTCACGGACAGAAGTAGCTCCAGCGGTCACACTGAAAACAGAAACTATCCGCAAGCCAGTTGCTGATTCATCTGCCTCGTTACAGACGGTAGCTCCTGACAGTAAAATTGATCGGGCGGTAGCTGGCCGGGTCATCCAAATGAGTGATTTGATATCCAAAGAGGAACTGGCGGCACCAGATTCATCATCTGTTGCAGATGAGCCTGATAATTCACCGGATACTACCAAAGCGGTAATGCCAGCCTCTGGTGGCCCATTTATTGTGGCGATTGATGCAGGGCATGGCGGTAAAGATCCTGGTGCTATTGGTCCAGGGAATACCTATGAAAAAACAGTTACATTGGGTATCGCCCGAAAGCTGGCAAATCTGATCGATGCTCAGCCTGGCATGAAAGCGGTGATGACTCGTTCACGTGATACTTTTGTGGAGTTGGATGAACGCTCAGCCATTGCCCGTCGCAAAAATGCTCGCCTGCTGATTTCAATTCATGCAGATAGTGGCCCAAGCAGTTCAGTTAAGGGCGCTTCGGTCTGGATATTGTCGGCTAAACGCGTTAATAAAGAGATGAACAAATTGCTGGATCAGCAAGCCAAACACACCGAATTATTGGGTGGTGCAGGTAAGGTGATTGCTGAAACAGAGCCCAATCAGTATCTGGCCCAGACTATCTTGGACCTGTCTTGGGATAACTCACGCAGCGAAGGTTATGATATCGGAAAGCGGGTATTACGCCGTATTGGTGATGTGGCTCACCTGCATAAAAAACGCCCGGAACATGCCAGTCTTGCTGTGCTGAAAGCACCGGATATCCCATCACTATTGATTGAAACTGGCTTTATCTCTAATCCTCAGGAAGAAAGCTTACTGGCTTCCGGAAAATATCAGTCTCAGCTGGCTAATGCTATTTTCCGCGGCGTATCGGATTATTATGGCCGGAGTTTACCAAGCCCGGGCGGCACATTTGTTAAATCCTCTTTGCCAAAATCGCAACAAGGTAATGCAAATGTTCGTCAGCACGTAGTAAAAAACGGTGAAAGTTTGTCTGGTTTGGCTGTGCAGTATGGTGTAAGTAAAAATGCTATTCGTTCCAGAAATAACCTGAAATCCGATAATTTGCTGATTGGACAGGTCATTGTGATCCCTGTGAGCTAATATGCCTATTCAGATCCTGCCGCCCATTCTGGCTAACCAGATCGCCGCCGGAGAGGTGGTTGAGAGACCTGCTTCGGTTATCAAGGAACTGGTTGAAAATAGTCTTGATGCGGGTGCGAATAAAATTGATGTTGAGCTGGAGAAAGGTGGCTGTCAGCTTATCCGTATCCGTGATAACGGCTCAGGTATCCGGGGCGAAGAGCTGACACTGGCTCTGACGCGCCATGCGACCTCTAAAGTTTCAACGCTGGATGATCTGGAACGTATAGTCAGTCTCGGTTTCAGAGGGGAAGCGTTGGCATCGATCAGCTCTGTTTCCCGCTTAACCCTGACCTCCCGCACGGCTGAACAGACTGAAGCCTGGCAGGCTTATGCAGAAGGCAGGGATATGGATGTCACGGTCAAACCGGCGGCACACCCTGTCGGTACAACTGTTGAAGTACTCGACCTGTTTTTTAATACGCCTGCCCGTCGTCGTTTCTTGCGCAGCGAAAAAACCGAATTCACCCATATTGATGAATTGCTCAGGCGATTAGCACTCAGCCGCTTTGATGTATCGATTACGCTGAAACATAACGGCAAACTGCTACGTCAATACCGCGCCGCCAAAACAGATACTCAGCAGGAGCAGCGGGTGATTCAGGCCTGCGGTGCTGAATTTATGCAATCAGCACTGAAAGTAGACTGTGAGCATCAGGGGTTACATTTACATGGCTGGCTGGCTCCTTACCCCCTGACGGGTATTGCTGATGTTCAATATTGTTATGTTAATGGTCGGATGATGCGGGATAAATTGCTTAATCATGCAATCCGTCAAGCATACAGCGAAAGTACGGATGTCTCATTTCAGCCAGCATATGTCCTGTTTCTGGAGTTAGATCCACATCAGGTCGATGTCAATGTTCATCCCTCTAAACATGAAGTCCGCTTTCATGAGTCTCGGCAAGTTCATGACTTTATTGTCAGGGTAGCGGGACAGGCATTACAGGCTGCCTACTCGGTCTCTACGCAGGATGAGGTATTTTCTGGTATTCAGGATTTAGCCCCTGATTATCCTGTAGCTCCGTTACGCCCACGCCCATCGTCTGGTCAACATCAATACAGCGCCCTCTCAGGTGGTTATTCATCGCCATCAGGTTCACAGTTGCGGGCATACGATACATTATTAAGAACAGAACAACCGGCGTATCCTGCACCAGCAAGGAATGCTTCCGAATCATTTGTATCGGACGGATCTGATTGGCATTTTCTGCGATTATTGCGGCAACGTTATGTATTGTCTGCTAAGCATGATGTATTGGTTGTTTCTGATCTGTCTGCAGTACAAAAAGTTCAGCTACAACAGCAGTGTGAGTCCTCAGGTTCTGGGGGGCTGATTGCGCAGCCTCTGCTGCTTCCTCAGCGGCTTGAACTAAAACAACCGGCAGAATGGTTTGACGAGTATGCGGAATGGCTGAAAAAACTGGGCATCCGGCTTAATCCACTTAAAAACCAACAGGCCATCATTCAATCAGTGCCTGCATTATTGCGAGATACCGATCTGGCTACAACAATTCCGCTATTACTGGATTTACTAGCTACATATTCATCTGTGGTCTCACCGCAAAACTGGTGCGCATTTATCAGCGCATGGTTTCGGATCCCCGGAATGATACCTGGTTGTTACTCCGCCGATACAGCAAGACAGCTCTGGCTCTGGATGCAAGAAAATATTGCAGATTGGCAGACTGATCCACGATTCACACAGCCCATAGCTCTGTCTTCTATTATTGAGGTTTTTTCCTGTGACTGATCAACGTTTACCACCCGTGATTTTTCTGATGGGGCCTACCGCATCCGGGAAAACCGCACTGGCGATAGAACTGGTAAACCGTCTGCCTTGTGACATCATCAGTGTAGATTCAGCGCTCATCTATCGCGGTATGGATATCGGCACGGCCAAACCCACCGCCGATGAACTGGCTCTTGCCCCTCATCGGTTACTGGATATCCGCGATCCGTCCCAAGCCTATTCAGCAGCTGATTTCCGGCAAGATGCATTACGGGAAATTGAATCCATCACCTCACAAGGCCGGATACCTGTGCTGGTGGGGGGAACCATGCTGTATTACAAAGCCCTGCTGGAAGGCTTATCACCGTTGCCGGCAGCCGATCCCGCAATC
>SSEX01000111.1 GCA_008015085.1 Tolumonas sp.
AAAAGGTCTTTGGACAGGAAAGTTCCCCTTACGCGTACAGCGGATTCATCTTGTCAGCGTCGATACCGAATTTCGCAATGGCTTCTGCCACTACTTTCTTATCAACGGTGCCTTGTTTAGCCAATTCAGTCAGTGCAGCTACAACGATGTAGGCTTCGTTCACTTCGAAGTGACGACGCAGGTTTTCGCGACTGTCTGAACGACCGAAACCGTCTGTACCCAGAACACGATAGCTTTCTGCAGGCACAAAACTACGAACCTGTTCAGCGTATGACTTCATGTAGTCGGTGGCAGCGATAGCCGGTGCAGTACCCATCACCTGAGCGATGTAAGGCACTTGCTGTTCGCCTTCCGGATGCAGCATGTTGTAACGATCAGCATTCTGACCATCACGCGCCAGTTCGTTGAAGCTGGTCACGCTGTACACATCAGAGCCGATACCGTATTCGTCAGCCAAAATCTTACCGGCACGACGCACGTAGTTCAGAATCGAACCACAACCCATCAGCTGAACCTGACCTTTCGCACCGGCGTTAGATTCCAGTTTGTAGATACCTTTACGGATACCTTCTTCAGCGCCAGCAGGCATAGCCGGGTGCTGATAGTTTTCGTTCAGGGTGGTGATGTAGTAGTAGATATTCTCTGGTTTGTCGCCGTACATACGACGCATACCGTCTTGAATGATCACCGCTACTTCATACACGAATGATGGGTCATAGCTCACGCAATTCGGGATGGTGCCAGCCAGAATATGGCTGTGACCGTCTTCGTGCTGCAGACCTTCACCGTTCAGTGTGGTACGGCCAGAGGTCGCGCCCAACAGGAAGCCACGTGCTTGCTGGTCGCCAGCAGCCCAGGCCATATCGCCGATACGTTGGAAACCGAACATCGAGTAGTAGATGTAGAACGGAATCATCGGGCAATCATTAGTGCTGTAAGAAGTCGCAGCCGCTAACCAAGATGACATTGCACCCAGCTCGTTGATACCGTCTTGCAGGATCTGACCTTTCTGGTCTTCCTTGTAATAAGAAACGATCTCTTTGTCTTGCGGGGTGTATTGCTGACCGTGCGGGCTGTAGATACCGATCTGACGGAACAGACCTTCCATACCAAAGGTACGGGCTTCGTCAGCCAGAATTGGCACGATACGCTGACCCACAGATTTGTCTTTCAGCAACACGTTCAAACTACGCACGAATGCCATGGTGGTTGACACTTCACGAGCTTGTTCACCCAGCAGCGCATCAAACGCAGACAGTTCTGGAATATCCAGTTTCACGGTGGTCTGCGGCAGACGGGTTGGCACATAACCTTTCAGCGCCTGACGACGTTCATGCAGGTATTTGTATTCTTCAGAACCTTCTTCCAAGGGCAGATATGGCAGGTCTTCGATCTGTTCATCCGAAACTGGCACAAAGAAACGATCACGCATGTGACGAACTGAATCCAGTTCCATCTTTTTAACCTGGTGCGCAATGTTTTTACCTTCCGCCGCATCACCCATGCCATAACCTTTAACGGTTTTAGCCAGGATCACGGTTGGTTTACCGTTTGCTTGTGTTGCTTTCTGGAATGCAGCAAACAGTTTAACCGGGTCATGACCGCCTCGCTTCAGAGCGAAGATCTGATCATCAGTCCAGTCGGCAACCAGCGCAGCAGTTTCTGGATATTTTCCGAAGAAGTGTTTACGAACATAAGCACCATCTTTGGATTTGAAGGTCTGGTAATCACCGTCCAGAGTTTCGTTCATCAGTTGGATCAGCTTGCCTGACGTGTCTTTTGCCAGTAGCTCATCCCACTTCGTGCCCCACAGGGTTTTAATGACGTTCCAGCCAGCACCACCGAAAATGCCTTCCAGTTCGTTGATGACTTTACCGTTACCGATAACCGGGCCGTCCAGACGTTGCAGGTTACAGTTGATAACAAAAATCAGGTTATCCAACTTCTCACGCACCGCAACGGTGATGGCGCCTTTAGATTCTGGCTCATCCATCTCACCATCGCCCAGGAAAGCATACACTTTCTGTTCAGAGCAATCTTTGATGCCACGGTTGGTCAGGTATTTCAGGAAACGAGCCTGATAGATCGCACCGATTGGGCCTAAACCCATTGATACGGTTGGGAACTGCCAGAATTCAGGCATCAGCTTAGGATGTGGGTAAGATGGAATACCTTTGCCATCCACTTCCTGACGGAAGTTGTCCAGCTGATCAGCCGTCAGACGGCCTTCAACAAACGCACGAGCGTAAACGCCCGGAGAGATATGGCCCTGGAAGTAAACTAAATCGCCACCGTCTTTCTCGTTACGCGCACGGAAGAAATGGTTGAAGCACACATCGTAAATAGTGGCAGAAGAGGCAAAAGAGGACATATGTCCGCCCAGATCCAAGCCTTTCTTCGATGCACGCAATACGATCATCACTGCGTTCCAGCGAATAATCGCACGGATACGCTGTTCCAGCTCCAGTTTACCCGGATAAGCTGGTTGATCGCTGGTCGCGATGGTATTGATGTAATCAGTCAGTACCTTACCACCAGTACCAGTGCCTGCAGCTAAACCTGCTTTGCTGGCCGCTGATGATAATTGATCCAGAATGTATTGAGCGCGTTCTGGACCTTCTTCCCGTAGCAGTGATTCCAGAGCGTTCAACCACTCTTGAGTTTCTACCGGGTCCACATCATGTTTAATGAGTTCAGACATGGCTGTTTCCTGTGTTTGTTGACGGCATATTGGTATTAAGGCTAGCCCTGATGGATCTGCCGCGAAGGACGTTGCGCACGCTCATCCTCTCGCTGTATATCCAGCAGAGTATCCTCGATAAAAGCCAGGTGCTCATGACAAGCATCTCTGGCCTGTTCTGGATGGCCCGCCAGGATCGCCGCAATCAGGTCTGACCTGTGGCGACGGATCCGGTTAACCACCCCCGGACGCTGATTCAGTACTTCAAGATTGCCGAGAATGTTACGTTCCAGTAACTCCCGGATGGCACGCATCAAGTGCAGCAGCACGACGTTGTGCGAAGCTTCAGTCATGGCGAGATAAAATGCAGAGACGGCTTTAGCTTCAGCGGCAACATCACCACTGGCTTGTGCTGTTTCAATATCGTTCTGCAATTCGCGCATGTGAGCAAAATCGGATTCATTGCCACGAAGGGCGGCGTAATAAGCCGCAACACCTTCGAGAACATGACGGAATTCAAGGAGATCGAACTGTGAACCGGGATGATTCGCTAATAACTCAAAAAACGGGTCAGACAATCCACGGTTCAGTTCACTTTTGACATAGGTGCCACCACCCTGCCGGCGATAAAGCAAACCACGGGCTTCCAGACGCTGAATGGCTTCGCGCAGAGAAGGCCGGGAAACACCGAACTGTACAGCCAGCTCACGCTCCGGCAACAGTTTCTGGCCGGGCTGCAGAGTGCCGTCGACAATCATCTGCTCCAGTTCGGCAACGATGCTGTCAGACAGTTTTGGCTGGGATGATTTGTATTCAGTCATGTGAAATTTGTTAACTTGGTATTACCAATAAACGAATTGTTAAACAAATTAGCAAAATCATTAACAACTGTCCATGAATTATCTGACCAAAATCAAAAAACAGCGTAATATTTCTCTAAAACCAGTCTAACCAATAACATGACTTTAACAATTGGTTTAATTATGCGGTTTCATCCAGTTGCAAGGCGATGTAAAGCAGGAGGCGATCGTCAAAGCTGTCCTTGATATCCAACCCGGTCAGCTCAGCAATACGATTAAGGCGATATTCCAATGTATTTCTATGAATATAAAGGGCTTTTGCTGTAGCAATCGGCTGCACATTGTGTCGAAACCAAGCCATCAGTGTTCGTCTTAGCAATCCATTTGAATCCATTATTTTCAACTTCTGCAATGGTCTGACCAGCTCACTGGTTTGCCAGCTACCCCGCAGGCTATCCAGCAACACAGGTAACATCAGATCCTGATAGTTATAACTGCGCTGTTCGGGATAATAGAGTTTACCGATTTGTAACGTGGTGCAGGCGGTGCGATAAGAGCGGGCAATGCTGCCATCGCCGCTGAAATAGTTTCCCAGTGCAATACGCAGCTTCAATCCGCCTGACATGCTCATGTTAGACAGCAACGTATCTATCTGTTTTTTCAGTCGGGCATGATCCCAACGTCCGGCATTGTTCAGCGCCGGTTTCAATACCACGATCTCGGTGAGTGAAACCGTTGCAACCAGATTCTGTTTTTCTGGTGTATTCAACAGGTTCTGGAGTTGTTGCAGTTCAGAAATAGCGGTATCAACACCCAGCTGCCCGCTATCAATTTCAATTACCGCGGCAACACGCGGCAGATTCAGATCGATGCCTAAACGCTGAGCCCATTCCATCTGATCGGGTGACAAGGAATCTGAACGGATCAGGTTTAATACCAGCTCTTCTCGCAGACGACTGTCTTGCGCCAGCATCGAAAGCAGGCGTGACTGTTCCAGCATCATCTCTGCCGTCATGCACACCAGTTTACCAAATTGCTGCAGCTGTGATGGCTCACCAGTCAGGCCGATAATACCGACGATCTGACCATCAATACGCATCGGTAAATTGATACCGGGTTTAACCCCCTGCAGATGCTTAACCAGATCGGCATCAATTTCAACCATTCGGCCATGCGACAGTGCCAGCAGCGCACCTTCGTGCAATTCACCAATACGCTCGGGATCACCACTGCCGATGATATAGCCTTTGGAATCCATGATGTTGACGTTACAGTCGATGATTTGCATCGTTCTGGCCACAATTTCCTGCGCCAAACGAGAGTCGAGAAAGTTCTGAAACATGGGGAAGCCTTCGTAAGCGGAAAGATGGCAATAAGTGCCTACGATAGTGGATTGGTCAAATGCACAAAATCGAATCGATCACAATTGTGACAGTCTGGTTTCGCACTCTGTCACAATTATGATCGTCGTCTGTATACCCTTCCCACTTGAAGTTGCAGCGGTGTTGGCTGCAACTCCCATTTGTTTGGGTATATCAGCGAGGTAATAGCTGTAAAGTTGCAGCAATATTGCGGGCAGTCAGACGCACATTTTCAGCTGCATTATTTAGCGCATCATCCAGTGAGCAGACCTTATTAAGTACACTGAACACACAGTCAATACCATGTTCATAAACGACAGCAACATCACTGCTCAGACTGCCGGCAATGCCGATCACCGGTTTGTTATACCGCTTTGCCAGTTTGGCGACACCGACCGGTACTTTGCCTTTAATACTTTGGCTGTCGATGCGTCCCTCCCCCGTGATCACGAGGTCAGCATCGACAATCGCTTTTTCCAGCCCAACGGCTTCAGTGACAATATCAATACCAGAACGCAACTCTGCATTCAGAAATGCCAGCAACGCAGCGCCGAGGCCACCCGCCGCACCCGCTCCGGGAGCAAACTCAACATCTTTGCCGGTCTGACGGGCAATCACTTGTGCATAGTGTTTCAGATTTTCATCCAGAAAGCGCACCATGGCCGGATTAGCCCCTTTTTGCGGCCCGAAAATGGCAGAAGCACCTTGGGGCCCGGTCAACGGGTTAGTCACGTCGCAAGCCACCGTGATACGGCAATCTTTCAAACGCGGATCCATACCGGAAACGTCGACGTATTCCAACTCAGATAAACATTGCCCGCCTTTACCGATATTGTGACCTGCTTTATCCAGAAGGTGCACACCCAGTGCTTGCAGCATACCGGCACCGCCGTCGTTGGTCGCACTGCCACCTAAACCGATAATAAATTCGGTTACCCCCAGATCCAACGCGGCTTTGATCAGTTCGCCGGTGCCATAGGTGGTGGTGATCAGCGGATTACGTTCTTCCGGCGGAATACATTCCAGCCCACTGGCGGAAGCCATTTCAATCACAGCACATTTTTTATTATCAGGCTTGTTGCCGGTCATACCAAAATGAGCCATCACCGGTTTGCCGGTCGGACCAGTCACACTGAGGTTGATTGTACGGCCACCCGTTGCGGCCACCATCGCTTCAACTGTGCCTTCACCACCATCGGCAACCGGCAATTTGATATATTCCGCATCCGGATAGATTTCGCGAAATCCGGCCTCAATCTGAGTAGCCACATCCATAGCACTCAGACTTTCCTTGTACGAATCGGGGGCAATGACTATCTTCATAATTCACTACTTCGCGAAATAATCGCGTCCTCGGTCATTCATTTACGGCATCAGAGTCAGCCCGGCGTTGGGTACGGTCGCAGCCGGGCTGATATTTTCCCTTAACGAGAAATCTCTACTTTTGCCAGTTTTTCGTAGTAGCGGGCCAGTGCGCTGTGGTCACATTCGCCCATACCATCGGTTTTCAGTGCCTGCATCATTTCCATCACGGCAGCGGTCAGTGGTAATGAGGCACCCACGCCGTGAGAGGTATCCAGCGCATTCGCCAGATCTTTGATATGCAGATCAATACGGAAACCCGGTTTGAAATTACGATCCATGATCATTGGCGCTTTCGCTTCCATGACGGTGCTGCCAGCCAGACCACCCCGGATCGCCAGGAATACCAGTTCAGGGCTCACACCAGCTTTGGTTGCCAGCGACATCGCTTCTGACAGCGCCGCAATGTTCAGCGCTACCACAACCTGGTTAGCCAGCTTAGTCACGTTACCCGCACCAATATCACCGGTGTGCACCACAGAACCCGCCATCGCTTTCAGCACGTCGTAGCATTTGTCGAATACCGCTTTATCACCACCCACCATCACTGACAACGTGCCGTCGATCGCTTTGGGTTCACCGCCAGATACTGGTGCATCCAGCATCGCCACGCCTTTTTTCGCAACTTCTGCTGCAATTTCACGGCTGGCCAGTGGGGCAATCGAGCTCATATCTACGATGATGGTGTTTTTATTAGCACCCTCAATCACACCGTTTTGACCCAGTACCACGGTTTTAACGTGTGGAGAATTCGGCAGCATGGTGATAACGATATCTACCTGTTCTGCTACTTCTTTCGGGGTTTTAGCCGCTTTAGCGCCGGCTTCGATCAGCTCGCCTACAGCCGCCTGATTCAAATCAGAAACTACCAATGAATAACCGGCTTTCAGCAGGTTTTTGCTCATTGGTTTGCCCATAATCCCCAGACCAATAAAACCGATTTTCAGACTCATGTTCTTTTCCTTCTTGATACTGTTTCAGCTCATTCAACCGTTCATTCAGACAAGGCATTGCCCCCAGTCTGGGTAAACGCCGAATAGTTACTTCTTGAATTTGTCGCATAATGCTTGGGTTGCGCTACGAAACACGCCGAGGTCACTGCCGACCGCAACGAAGGTGGCACCCCATTCGATGTAACGACGGGCATCATTTTCGTTCGGTGCCAGAATGCCGCTGGCTTTGCCGTGAGCTTTTGCACGGTCAAATACATACTTGATGGCTTTCTGCACTTCCGGATGACCCGGTTGACCGATGTAACCCATACCGGCAGAAAGATCGCCAGGGCCGATAAACAGGCAATCCACACCGTCCACTGCCGCAATTTCATCGATGTTATCGACCGACTTTTGTGTTTCGATCTGCACGATCACACTGATGTTGTCGTTAATGGTCGCGAAGTAATCCGGCATGGTGCCGTAAGCGTTGTTACGATGTGCCACTGACACACCACGAATACCGGCAGGCGGATAACGGGTAGAAGCCACAGCCTGTTTCGCGTCTTCTGCTGACTCAATAAATGGGATCAGCAGATTGTAGAAACCGATGTCCAGCAGACGTTTGATGGTCACAGGCTCATTCACTGGCGGACGTACCACCGGCTGGCTGCTGCTGTCTTTCAGCGCCATCAGCTGCGGAATGAAGGTGGAAATATCGTTCGGGGCATGTTCACCATCCAGCAGAATCCAGTCAAAACCGGCCAGACCTAATACTTCGGTAGAAATCGGATTCGCTAATGCGGACCAGCACCCAATCTGTACGGTCTGATTCTGAAGGCTTTTACGAAGCTGATTGGGTATGTACTGCTTATTCATGTTCATTTCCTTGAGTTTTCAGAGCAGGCTCTCACCTGCTCCTGACGACAAATTAACGCACCATGCAAGGACGTTTGTTATCAAACTTCCAGCCAGGGATCAGATACTGCATACCGATGGAATCATCACGCGCGTTCAGTGCCTGTGACTTATACAGCTCGTGTGCTTTCAGCACCTGATCCATATCGACATCAACACCCAGACCTGGTTTCTCAGGCACTTTCACTAAGCCACCTTTGATTTCTGGTGCTTCTACAGTCAGACGGTCGATGCCTTCCTGCCAAATCCAATGCGTATCAATCGCGGTGATGTTGCCCGGAGCAGCCGCTGCCACCTGAGTAAACATCGCCAGAGAAATGTCGAAATGGTTATTAGAATGTGAACCCCAGGTCAGGCCCCACTCATGGCACATCTGAGCGACACGAACTGAGCCCTGCATGGTCCAGAAGTGTGGATCAGCCAGTGGGATATCCACGGAGTTCAACTGCACAGAATGCCCCATCTGACGCCAGTCGGTAGCAATCATGTTGGTCGCGGTTGGCAGGCCAGTCGCACGACGGAACTCCGCCATCACTTCACGACCTGAGAAGCCCTGCTCTGCACCACATGGATCTTCAGCGTAAGCCAGCACACCTTTCAGGCGTTTACCAATGCGGATCGCCTCTTCCAGTGACCAGGCACCGTTCGGATCAAGCGTGACACGCGCTTGTGGGAAACGTTTTGCCAGTGCCGTCACTGCATCCGCTTCTGAGTCCGCCGATAACACACCGCCTTTCAGTTTGAAGTCATTGAAGCCGTATTTTTCGTAAGCCGCTTCTGCAAGACGCACCACACCTTCCGGATCCATCGCGGCTTCATGACGCACGCGATACCAGTCGCAGCTTGCATTTGGGTTGCTTACATATGGCAGGTCGGTTTTGGTGCGGTCACCGACGAAGAACAGGTAACCCAGCATTTCTACCGCATCACGTTGCTGACCATCACCCAGCAGCGCACAGATAGGCACGTTCAGGAATTGGCCCAGCAGATCCAGCATGGCTGATTCCACCGCAGTCACCGCATGAATGGCGGTACGTAGGTCGAAAGTTTGTAAACCACGGCCACCAGAGTCACGATCCGCGAATTCTTTGTGCATGCGGGTCATGATGTTTTTGTATTCGCCCAGTGATTTACCGATGATCAGCGCTTTGGAATCTTCCAGTGTCTGACGGATCTTTTCACCGCCTGGCACTTCACCCAGACCGGTGTTACCCGCGCTGTCTTTCATGATAACGATGTTACGGGTGAAAAATGGGCCATGCGCACCACTCAGGTTCATCAGCATGCTGTCGTGGCCCGCAACCGGGATAACCTGCATTTCAGTAACTACAGGGGCTTTAGAAAAACTCATATTTTAATCTCCATCCAGAAACGGACTCTCTTACAAGCCCGGTATTCAATTCGTTTTCAGATCAATTCATTAACGGATCATGCAAGGGCGCTTGCGATCAAACGTCCAGCCAGGGATCAGATACTGCATCGCCATGGCATCGTTACGTGCGCCGGTTGGCAGCGTTTTATGCAGCTCGTGTGCTTTCATAACTTGATCCATATCCAGTTCAACACCCAGACCCGGCTTATCCGGAACAGCAATCTTGCCATCGACGATTTGCAGTGGTTCTTTGGTCAAATGCTGGCCTTCCTGCCAGATCCAGTGGGTATCAATCGCGGTCGGATTACCCGGCACTGCCGCCCCCACCTGCGTGAACATCGCCAGTGAAATGTCAAAATGGTTGTTAGAATGGCAACCCCAGGTCAGACCCCAGTCGTTACACAGTTGTGCGACACGCACCGCGCCAGTCAGTGTCCAGAAGTGTGGATCCGCCAGCGGAATGTCGATGGCATTGAGCATCACGGTGTGTGCCATTTCACGCCAGTTGGTAGCGATCATGTTGGTCGCAACCGGCAGCCCAGTAGCACGACGGAACTCCGCCATGATTTCACGACCAGAGAAACCCTGCTCTGCGCCGCAAGGATCTTCCGCATACGCCAGAATGCCTTTCATGCCTTTGCACAAACGAATCGCATCTTCCAGCAACCAGGCACCGTTCGGATCAACCGTAATACGAGCATCCGGGAAGCGTTTCGCTAGCGCGGTGACAGTCTCAATTTCTTCTTCACCGGCCAGCACACCGCCTTTCAATTTGAAGTCTTTGAAGCCGTAACGATCCTTCGCTGCTGCCGCCAGCTCCAGCACAGAATGGGTATCCATTGCTTTTTCATGACGCAGGCGATACCAGTCATGTTTACCGGTTTCCGGTGCCTGATAAGGCAGATCTGTTGCCTGACGATCCCCTATATAGAACAGATAACCCAATACAGTGACTTCATCGCGCTGCTTGCCTGGTCCCAGCAATTCACAGACGGGTACATTCAGGAATTTGCCCATCAGGTCTAGCAGTGCAGCTTCCAGTGCTGCGACCGCATTGACACGCAGCTCGAACGTCCAGGCACCTTTGCCGAAGGTTTCAAAATCCGATCCCATATTGCCGGCATGCATTTGACTGACAATTTTGTTCAGTACGGCAATTTGTTTGCCTTCAACGTGGGGAATGGCATCCACCAGCGTTTTGTAAATCACTTCACCACCCGGAGCTTCACCAACGCCGGTGTTACCGGCGTTGTCTTTCAGAATAACGATGTTGCGGGTGAAATAAGCACCATGGGCGCCACCGATGTTCATCAGCATGCTGTCGTGACCGGCAACCGGAATCACCTGCATGGATTTGATAATCGGGGTAGTAGACGTACTCATGATTCTGCCTCGCTTATACTGCTTTCAGTTCAATACGTTTGATGGTGCCGACGATGAATACGAAGCTGATAATCGCTAACAGTGCATGCAGACCTACATAAACCAGCGCACCATTGAATGAACCAGTCGATTTGATGATGTAGCCAATCGCAATCGGAGTAACGATACCGGAGATGTTGCCGAACATGTTGAATAGCCCGCCACTCAGTCCACTGATTTCTTTCGGTGCGGTATCTGCCATCACAGCCCAGCCTAATGCGCCCACACCTTTACCGAAGAAAGCGGCCGCCATAACTACGATGACCATCATTTCTGAATCCACGTAGTTACAGATCACCATCGACATAGAGAGCATCATGCCTAATACGATTGGTGTTTTACGGGCCAGCGTCAGGCTGTAACCACGACGCAGCATGTAGTCAGAGATAATCCCGCCCAATACACCGCCGGTGAAACCACAGATAGCCGGGATAGAAGCGATAAAACCCGCTTTCAGAATCGACATACCACGTTCCTGAACCAGATAAACAGGGAACCAGGTAATGAAGAAGTAAGTTAACGCGTTGATACAATACTGACCTAAGTAAACCCCCATCATCATGCGGGATTTCAGCAGCTGTTTGATCGCATCCCATTTGGAGATTGTGAGCTTACTTTTAGCGGCCTGGTGGTCCATATTGGTCAGCGCACCGCCTTTCTCAATATATTCCAGTTCAGCACGGTTCATGCTTGGATGTTCAGTCGGGTTTTTAATGACCTTCAGCCACAGGAAACTCAGCAGAATACCCAGACCGCCCATAAAGAAGAACACATGCGACCAGCCCACTGCATGAGTTAACCAGCCCATAATTGGCGCGAAAATAACGGTCGCGAAATACTGTGCAGAGTTAAAAATGGATACGGCAGTACCACGTTCCTGTGCCGGGAACCAGGCTGCAACGATACGGCTGTTACCAGGGAAGGATGGTGATTCACACAGACCCACCATAAAACGCAAAATAAATAACCCGATAATTGCATTGGAAACACTACCCAATGAACCAACAAAGCCTTGCAGCAGAGTGAATATTGACCAGGTCAGAATACTGAAGAAATAAACCTTTTTAGAGCCAAATCTGTCTAATAACCAGCCTCCGGGAATTTGCCCGATTACATAGGCCCAGGAGAATGCGGAAAAGACATATCCCATTCCTACTGAATCGAGCCCCAGCTCTTTGGTCATAAACGCACCGGCAATTGATAATGTTG
>SSEX01000029.1 GCA_008015085.1 Tolumonas sp.
CGACCCGCGCAAATGGGACTGGTATCAGAAAGCCGCAGCTAACCCTGGTACTGTTTATGTTTCTCCTCCATCCATTGCTGCTGCAACCGGTCAGTTTGTGGTATCCATGGGTAAAGCAGTACAGGTCAACGGTCAGAATACAGCAATTCTGGGTATTGACGTAACAGTCACTGAATTGCTGAATCAGTTAAGTAAAGTGCAACTGCCCGGCGATGGCAGCGCGTTTCTGATCAACAACAACGGTATCATTCTGGTTCATACCGAAAAAGATCAGCTGTCTCAGCCAATAAACAAACTGTATCCGGATTTGGATGTTGGCACTCTGCAGAATATGCGAGCCGGAGAATACCGTCTGGTACAACATAATGGTATCACCGAGCGTGTTTATGCTCTGCCAGTGACAGGACAGGATCAAATGCTGATCCTGGTACTTGATGATGAGAAAGTCACTGCCCCACTTTACAACCAAATGTGGACCAGTATCGGCGTGCTGGCCGTTGTTCTGGCATTGTCTATGGGCGCATTCGCAATTATGTGTGCGGGCCCTGTTCCGTCCTCTGGGTGTTGTATCACAGGCTTTGGCTAAGATTGCCGATGGTAATGGTGACCTGACTCAGCGTATCCCTTTGAGTAATAATGATGAGGTTGGTCAGTTAGCAGCAAACTTCAACAAATTTGTGGATAGCCTGCATCAGCTGATTGCCCATGTCCGTAATCAGGCAAAAGATATCGGTAATGAAGCAACAAATGGATTACGTCGCACTAAATCTTCAGTGCAAGAGCTGAGTCGCCAGCAGCAAGAAATTGCCATGGTGGCAACAGCCGTCACCGAAATGGCATCAGCCACTCAGGAAATCGCTAATAACGCAGAACAAACTGCCGCAGCAGCTATACAGTCTGCAGAAAGCAGTGAATCGGGCAAATCGCTGGTTAACAAAACACGCGAATCCATCAATGAGCTTTCAGGTGGCGTTACTGATGCAACAGACGTTATTGCACAACTGGATCGTCACGCTCAGGAAATCAGTGGAATTCTGGCAACTATTCAGGGTATTGCTGAACAAACCAACTTGCTGGCACTGAACGCGGCGATTGAAGCCGCCCGTGCTGGTGGACAAGGCCGTGGCTTTGCGGTGGTTGCTGATGAAGTTCGAGTGCTGTCACAACGCACTGCCGCTTCTACTACTGAAATTCAGTCCACCATCGAAACACTGCAGCGCACAACACAGAAAGCAGTGAATATGATGGAGAAGAGCCGTGATATGGCTGCTCATAGTGTTCAGGATGCTCTGGATGCATCTGCCGCACTGGAAGAAATCACCCGTGCTGTCAGCTCCATTTCTGATATGGCGAACCAGATTGCAACTGCAGCAGAAGAGCAAAGTCACGTTACCGGTGAAATTACAACTAACGTCACCGCCATTAAAGATGTAGCAGATGAAGTGGCAAGCGGAGCAATACAGTCTGAAGATGACGCCCATCGTTTACAACGACAGGCTGAAGATCTGAATAGCAAAGTTGCCCATTTTATTCTGTAATTTGTATCCTTGTTAATATATGTAAAAGCCAGCATTTTGATTTTGCTGGCTTTTTTTATTTATGTAAGCAACGTAAATCGATTCATTTAACATATTTTTAATAAAATTCAGACTACGCTTAATATATTGTTTTCCCCTTTGCTGAGGCGCATCTCATGTTTAAAACATCGCTGAAAGCCAAGATCTTACTATTGGTAAATCTGGCCATATTGACCATTATCGCTTTGCTTTCCTCCACTTTTTATTTCTCTCAGAAAAACCAGCTGCTACAGCAGAGCTATCAAAACCTGCACAGTGTCGGAAAAGAGGTATCTAAAGGTATTTCAGACTGGGTGAGTATTCGCCATGACATCATCAAAGGATTAAGCGCAAATGTTGATAATCCGGATCTGGTCAGTTTTTTGCTGCAGGCCCGTACCTCCGGTAATTTTGCACTCGCCTTTTACGGCGATGAAAACGGAAAGATGGTTGATGCAGACCCGACAATAGACCGTACAGGTTACGACCCGCGCACCCGCGACTGGTATAAAGATACTAAAGCCGCTGGTCAGCCAACTTTATCAAAACCCTATATCAGCGCATCAATGAAAAAACTGGTGGTTGCCTTCTCTACCCCAGTGACACATGGTGTAGTCTCCGGGGTGATCGATATTGATAACATCATCAATAACATTAATGGGTTGAATTTACCTGCCAACGGCGAGGCCATGTTGCTGCTTAAAGATGGCACAGTGATCGCCTATAAAGATAAAGAGCGTATTCTGAAATCAGCCAGTGAATTATCCACGTCAATAACCCCGGCATTTCTGGAGCAATCAGCCAGTGCCAATGAGTTTCAGACTTTCGATATGTCTGAAATGGAAAAGTTAGCGCTCACGGTTGCTGTACCGGGTACAGACTGGAATATTTTATTTGTGCTGGATAAATCAACGCTGATGGAACCGTTATACAGCAAGCTATTCCAGCAGGTCATCATTGCATTGGTTATCGGCGGTGCATTCAGTCTGGTGCTTAGCCTGTTCATCAATTTCTTATTCAGACCGCTGAAAACCGTTTCTGATGCTCTGCAGACGATTGCCAACGGGAATGGCGACCTGACTCAGCGAATTCCGCTCAATACACAGGATGAAATCGGACGTCTGGCAACTAACTTCAATAGGTTTGTCGGAAGTTTAAGTGAACTGATCTCTCATGTTCGCGGGCTTGCCCGTGATATCGACAGCGAAGCCGATCAGGGATTAAAACGCAGTCAGGGCTCTGTACGTGAACTCAGTCGCCAACAGCAGGAACTAACCATGGTGGCCACGGCCGTCACCGAAATGGCTTCCGCTACACAGGAAATCGCCAATAATGCGGAGCAAACCGCTGCGGCTGCTATCCAGTCATCAGAGCGAAGTGAATCAGGAAGATCTCTGGTTAATAAGACCCGGGAGTCTATCACCCAGCTTTCTGATGATATATCGGACGCAACCGAAGTTATTACCCAGCTGGATCGTCATGCACAAGAAATTAATGGCATTCTTGCCACTATTCAGGGCATTGCCGAACAAACCAATCTGTTGGCATTAAACGCGGCAATTGAAGCTGCCCGTGCTGGTGAACAAGGTCGTGGTTTTGCTGTCGTCGCAGATGAGGTGCGGGTGCTGTCACAGCGAACTGCTGCATCAACCACCGAGATCCAGTCAACGATTGAGACATTGCAGCGTACAACACAGAAGGCTGTTGGCATGATGGCTAAAAGCCAGAATATGGCAGCCCACAGTGTGCAGGATGCTTTAGATGCCTCTACTGCATTGGAAGAAATTACCCGCGCTGTCAGCTCTATTTCCGATATGGCAAATCAGATTGCCACGGCTGCGGAAGAACAAAGTCATGTAACAGGGGAAATTACTACCAATGTAACTGCTATCAAAGATGTTGCTGATGAGTTGGCAAATGATTCTATTCATGCGCAGGATGATGCAAACAAACTGCAAGCTCATGCAGCAGATCTCAGCAGCAAGGTTGCTCATTTTATTTTATAAAGGTAAATCGGACTTTGCCCCGCTCTCTGTGGCGGGGCTTTTTTTATCTTACTGCAATCACCTGCTCAACCAGCAACTGCACCGAACGTTGCCCTCGCCACTCATTAATATCCAGACGATACACGAGCTGAACCTGAGACACAGAAGCATCAGGCCAGCAAGCCAAATCGACGTTAAAAGCAATCGCATCGAGTCGAGGACCACCCGGCACTTCTACTTCCATTTTCAAATGTTTCTGGCCAACCAGTTTTTGATGTTTCAGATGGAAAACACCATCAAAACTTGGTTCAGGAAAGGCTTGTCCCCACGGCCCGGCATTACGCAGTATTTCCGCCATTTCCAGAGAAAATTCCTGCGGATACAATTCGCCATCAGTCAGCACAGTGCCGGTTAATTGCTCCGGTGTCAGCCATTCCGCAACCAGCGCAGCAAAATGGGCGCGGAATGGCTCCAGATTTATCTTAGGAATCGATAAGCCCGCCGCCATCGCATGACCACCATATTTACTGATCAGGCCCGGATGTATCTGATCCAGTCGTTCCAGCGCATCACGCATGTGCAATCCGGGAATCGAACGCCCCGAGCCTTTCAACTCGTTCTCACCCGACTCTGCAAATGCAAACACCGGCCGGTGATACTGTTCTTTGATCCGTGAGGCCACCAGCCCAACTACACCCTGATGCCAGTCTTCCTGGTGTAATACCAGTGCTGGCGGTAGTTCACCTTCCAGCGCTTTAAGCTGGGAAAGCGTCGCCTGAGCCTCCTGCTGCATACTGCCTTCGATCGCTTTGCGTTCCTGATTCAGCGCATCCATCTGAGAAGCCAAATGACGTGCTGCACTTTCATCATTGGACAGCAGACAGGCGATCCCCATCGTCATATCATCCAGTCGGCCAACCGCATTCAGACGAGGGCCTAGAAAGTACCCGAGATCACTGGCTGTCAAACGGGAAAGATCGCGTCCGGCAACATCACACAGTGCTTTGATGCCCGCTCGGCAGCGACCGGCTCGGATACGTTGCAGCCCTTGATGCACCAGGATGCGGTTATTACTATCGAGTGCGACGACATCCGCTACCGTACCCAACGCAACCAGATCCAGATAATCAGCAACATTCGGAGCAACGATATTCTGTGTAGAAAACCAGCCAAGCTGCTGCAAATGACTTTTCAGCGCCGCCATCAGATAAAATGCAACGCCGACACCAGCCAGATTGCCTGAACCAAACTGACAGCCCTGCTGATTCGGATTCACAATCGCATCTGCCTGTGGCAATTCAGTACCCGGCAGATGGTGATCAGTGATAAGCACTTTCATACCATGCTGCCGCGCAGTTTCTACTCCGGAGATACTGGATATGCCATTATCCACCGTGACCAGCAATTCAGCCCCTTGCTCCGCAGCGAGCAAGGCTATTTCCGGGCTCAGGCCATAGCCATATTCAAAGCGGTTAGGCACCAGATAGGCAACGTTTTGCGCCCCCATAGCCCGCAGTGCCAGCATCATCAAGGCCGTGCTGGTTGCACCATCACAATCAAAGTCACCAACAATGATGATCCGTCGTTGCTGCTGCAATGCTTCGGTTAAAAGATCCAGTGCCTGCGGTAATCCTTTCAGTCCCTGAGGGGCCAGTAAGTTACCTGCAGAACGCTCCAGTTCATCTTTATGACGAATACCTCGACTGGCATAAATCTGTCGTAAACGGGCTGGCATCTCCGCAGGCAGAGACGAATCATCCACCTGCGGGCGGCGGCAAAGCTTAAAAGTCATCATGAATGTTGTTCAGATTAACCAATAGAAAATTATCAGCGAGCACGTTAGCCCGCTGATAAACGATTAGCAAGGTCAGAGATTGTCGATTTGTTTATCCTGCGGATAAGCCACTTGGTAACCAGTGTCTAATGTCACGGATTTACCAGCTGGCAACGATAGTTCCCAGCGATGCACACCGGCCTGTTGATTTACATTCTGCTCTTTTGGTGCAGTCGTTCCATCCAGAACAGTGACTTTAATATCCTGCTGTTTGGCTACTGGCCAGCTATCCAGCATCGTTAGATCCATCGGTTTGTTATGTCCGTTGGTGACTTTCAGCTGATAGTGACGCTGTAACGTGCGCTGCTTATTCAGCACACCTGATTCCCCGGCTTCATCTGTCAGCGTCTGCCAATCGAGTTTAACTGCATCATCCGCACCAAAGCCCATTGCGATCTGATCTTTCGGAGATAACAGTGGCTGCTGGATCTTGCCAACGCTAACGCCATCACGTTGCAGCAGCCATTCACCGGGCAGTAATGGTGTAGGTGATGGATTGTCCAGTTTGGCATACAAATACGCATGCGCATCCAGCCGAGGCACCGTCTGCAAACTCAGTTTTACCGGCCACTGCTGCTGCTGTAACACAACCCGCTGTTTTTCTTCGCTAGAGTTGATGTTGATCCGTCCTGGAATTTGGTATGAAACATGGTAGCCACTATCCACCACGGTTGCTTTCTGTTCCGCTACGGGTGCAGCGGCAGCCATCATCTCCGGCATAACACGATCTTCCATCATAGCCTGAGATTTCATCAACGTATTACGGGGAATTGGCTGCTGATAATCAATCCACCAGCTGGAAAGTACAGGAGGCTCTACTGCTGCACTTGGCTGCAGCGTAGAAAGTGTTAACGCCACATCATCCCAGTTTTCGCCACTGTTTTGCTGCACATAGGCTGCCTGCGTAACTGCCAGCTTACCCTGTTGTGTATCCAGATTGGCATCATAGACCGGATACCAGCCCGCATCAGCAAGCTGGTAGCTCAGCTTCATTGACAGCTTACCGCCACCAGATTGCAGATGAACAACAGCAACTTTGTTGTCCTGCTGGTTATTGTTGAGTTGATCCAGTTCGCGCTGCGTGGTCTCAATTTGTTGCTTGATTGTGCGTAGCTCTTTTGCCAGTGCAACTTTGGCCGCCCCAATCTCCTTCATGCCCGCACCCAGAGTCTGCCAGCCAGAACGCCACTGAGCGACGGTTCCGGCATCAGAGCCCTTACCATCAGGTTTTGCACCGCCACCTTGCTCTGCCAGTTTTTGCAGATAGGTCTGCTGCGTATTCAGTGCCAGCTCATCCGCCTGCAGGAGTGCCAACTGATCCTGTTGCGTAATCAGTTTATCCTGCAATTCTTTCGCCTTCGGTAGCACCAGTTCACTACGAATTTCATTTTTCAGCTCAACACTGGCAACCGAACTGGCTTTATCACCACTACCGGTAATTCGCAGTGAGTTTTCATCCAGTGTTGAAGGTAATCCGGCGATCAATACTGTCTGTGGGCCTGCTGGTAAATCGACATTGAATGTGCGGGTCACGGTTGCCGATGCCGGATAAACTGTCACTGCAGAAATCTGACTATCGACGACTTGTTCTGCCAGCGCTGATGAAACCATTAGTGCAATCAGGCTGAATGATAAAACTTGTGTTGTTCTATGAGACATTGATTTCTCCCATACCAGAATTCGGCGTTCAGGCCCGTGGATGATGTTGGTGATGCAGCTCTTGCAAACGAGCCTGTGCCACATGAGTATAGATCTGTGTCGTTGATAAATCTGAGTGGCCAAGTAACATTTGAACGACTCGCAGATCTGCTCCATGATTCAATAAATGTGTGGCAAAAGCATGTCGGAGGGTATGTGGCGACAACTCACTGGTAATACCAGAGCGAACAGCATACAGCTTGATACGATGCCAGAATGTCTGACGGGTCATATGCTGGGCACGGTTCGATGGAAACAGCACATCCGAGCTCTGTTCATGCAGCAAGGTCATCCGACCTTCTTTCACGAAACGGCGGATCCAATATTGCGCCTCTTCCCCTGTTGGCACTAGCCGCTCTTTATTGCCTTTCCCAGTCACACGAACATACGCCAGATCCGGTGCCAGTTGATGAATTTGCAGACCCACCAGTTCAGAGACACGCAACCCCGTGGCATACAACAGCTCCAGCATCGCCTTGTCACGTAATTCAATCGGATCAGCAACATCCGGCTCATTCAGTAAGGCATCTACCTGCTCTTCGCTGATATCTTTGGGCAAACGCTGCGGCAGTTTCGGGCTCTCCAGCGCTACAGTTGGATCATCTGCCCGTAACTGTTCGCGGATCAAAAACTGATAAAACCGGCGCAGAGCACTCAGTAACCGTGCGGTTGACGTTGCCTTGAAGCCCTGATCGATCCGCCATGCCAGATGGTTATGCAGCAACAAAGTATCCAGCGTCAGATAAGATGATCCCTTGCTATCCAGCCATTCATTCAGCTTGTACAAATCTGTACGGTAAGAAGAAACCGTATTGTCTGACAAACCTCGTTCCAGCAAGAGCATATCCAGAAATTGTTCGATGAGCGGGTTATCTTGTTTCATTATTAATTCATTACCTTATTGGCGATCCGCTTCTGCTTTTGTAACATGAAAGCAACATCGTTGTCCGGACATCATCATGCAAATTGGCTTATTCTATGGTTCCAGCACCTGCTACACCGAAA
>SSEX01000069.1 GCA_008015085.1 Tolumonas sp.
CACATTGACCACTTCACCGATATGTCCACTATTTTCATGCAGCGCTTTTACATCCAATCCCATATCCGTCAGACTTTGCGCAACGTCGGCAATTGTTTTATCAGATAAATCTATCTGCTCTGCGATATGACTGACTTTCGTGTCCGTCTCATTAGCAGCCTGAGAAGTAAGATTGATGTTATGAGCAACTTCATTAATCGACGCACTCATCTCCTCAATGGCAGACACAACCTGTAACACCTCTTGTTTTTGCATATCCAATAACTTGGCATTTTGATTCACGGTGTCAGACGTATTCTGAGAAACATCGGATAAGGTCGTGCTGGCATTACGAATATCATTCACCGCCTGTTGGAAGGCATCCAGCATAAGATTAAACGCATTAGCCACCGATCCCAATTCATCTCTGCTGCTAACGGGTATTCGCACCGATAATTCACGGTTTTTCGATGCATTATTCATCGCCGTCATCAAAGCCTGAACTTTGCTATCGATATTTCGGATAACTAAAAAGGTGAAACCAACACCACCGACAATCAATATGACAGTGACAATCAGAATAAAATAAAACGACTGTTGATTTCGCTCATAATCAGCCTGCGAAATGTCAATAATTAACGCATTGAGTTTATTTTCCAGCGTCTTTAACTCATCAATTCGCTGAGTGGATAGCTGGAACCATTCGGCTGCATTATGCTGATAATCATTGGCATAAATGTAATTACGATATTGCTGAACCTGTCCAAATACAGCTGATTGTTCTGTCTGAGTGAATAGGCTTTGCTGTTGTGGCGTTGCATAAACCTTAAACAGATCAAAAAATAACGTCTGCTCAGAAATAATACGGATGATACGTTGGAAAACGTCAGCGGATACCTGACCAGCAGAGAAAGCGCCGTTCACCAAAGCCCGCTCAATGCCGGCCCGTTCTTTAGCCTGTAAGAAGTAATAATAAGCCGATAAATCAGGAGAAATAGCAGCATTGGTGTTATCTATATTGATCGATGACGTTATGGCTAAAAGTGTTTTTATCACGTCAGAATAGAAGGCAATCGCTTCTGCAGGTTTAATACTTTGACTATCTACTTGTTGACGGAGAGACGGCAACATATCTAATCGACTTTGTGCTGTTGCCACATCCCGACCGATAGGATCGACAGCCGACATTTTTGTCTTATGTTGCGCGATGTAATTCATGTATTGGTTGAGTTGGTTCTCACTTTTTTCGCGTTGTACTTTTAGTGCATCACTAAACTTCAACCCTTTCGATGCAAGAAACCCTGACGTCATTCCTCGTTCTTTTTGTAATTCATGCACCAGATTGCTGGCTTCCTTCAATAAATGCATTCGTTCAACAACCAACGCCGCATCATGTTGTTGATGCCAACGATCGTTGAGTAGAACCATCGAATAAATCAGTAAGCCGAGCAATAGTGGTATCAGTAAAGCAATAAGCTTTATTTTCAACTTCAAATGGTTGAACATCCCGTCTCTCCCTGTATAGCTATTAACCAATAGCGAGACATAACTCCTAATGGGATACTATTTATCCATTTAGTTAATTATATAACTGGCGACTTGTAAAGAATTTACAACATCTATGTTACTGATATTTAACCATTCAGCAACATGGGTTCATCGAGCGGAAAAGAAAGAAAAGTAGAAGAGCAAGTAACAGGAAGGAGAAGCTCAAATTTTAGAGATAACTTTTTTCATGCTCAAGTAACCATTGTTTCATACCCAAACCGCCACCATAGCCAACTAATTGGCCATTCGCACCAATTACTCGATGGCAAGGAACAATAATAGCAATCGGATTACGATTATTCGCCATGCCCACTGCGCGCATCGCTTTCGGTCTGCCTATCTGTTCAGCAATTGCTTTATAGCTAACTGTCTTTCCATAAGGGATCGTTTGTAAAGCATGCCAAGCGGCTAATTGAAACTCCGTTCCAGTCATTGCTAACGGCACGGTGAAGTCATAACGAGAACCAGAAAAGTATTCCTGTAATTGCTGATGAGCTAAGACAAGAACTGGATGTGAAGGCGCAAGCACCGCCAACTCATCAGCTGGCGGGCTATTTAACAACAGTGACTGCAATCCATCATTATCTGCCTCTAAGCGCAGATACCCAACCGGAGATAGAAAATAACTAATCGCAATCATCATCGAATTACCTCTGAATTAGAATTTCACATCTACAGCAGCAGCAACTTGTTTCGCTTGTTCAATCGCTAATTCAACATTATCGGCACGCACTAAAGCAACGCCTAAACGACGACGTCCGGCAATCTCTGGTTTACCGAACAGACGTAACTGCGCGCCAGGAATCAAAGCCAAAGCAGATGATAAGTTACCATAGCCAATATCAGTGGAATCGCCGTCACGTAAGATAACTGCAGAGGCAGCCGGTCTATATTGCGTGATCTTGCCAATTGGTAGACCCAAAATCGCACGCACATGCAGCGCAAACTCTGACATATCCTGAGAAATCAGGGTTACCATACCCGTATCATGTGGGCGTGGAGAGACTTCACTGAAGTAAACCTCATCCCCTTTGATAAACAATTCAACACCGAACAAGCCATAACCACCCAATGCTTTTACAACTTCACGAGCAACATGCTGCGATTTAGCCAGCAATTCATCGCTCATCATCTGCGGCTGCCAGGACTCACGATAATCACCATCTTCCTGGCGATGGCCGATCGGAGCGCAGAAATGAATACCATCCACAGCACTCACGGTCAGTAGTGTAATTTCATAATCGAAAGGTACAAAACCTTCTACGATGACACGGCCACGACCAGCTCGGCCACCCTCTTGAGCATATTGCCATGCAGCTGAAACTTGTTCCGCCTGGCGAACAACGCTTTGACCTTTACCAGACGAACTCATAACAGGCTTGATAACACACGGGAAACCAATTTTTTCTACAGCGTGCTGATATTCTGTTTCTGTCTCAGCAAAGAAATACGGAGAAGTAGGTAATTTCAGTGTTTCCGCAGCCAAACGGCGAATACCTTCACGATCCATTGTCAGACGAGTAGCCAGAGCGGTTGGTACAACGTTGAAACCTTCTTGCTCAAGTTCCTGTAAGGTTTCAGTGGCAATTGCCTCAATTTCGGGAATGATAAAATGGGGATTTTCCCGATGTACCAGCTGGCTCAGTGCATCACCATCGAGCATAGAGATAACGTGAGAACGGTGAGCTACCTGCATAGCCGGAGCATTCGCATACCGATCAACCGCAATAACCTCCACGCCAAGACGCTGCAATTCAATCGCAACTTCTTTGCCTAATTCGCCTGAACCCAGCAACATTGCACGGGTCGCGCCATTGGAATATGGAGTTCCTACAAAAGACATAATCTCTGTTCCCTGAGTGATATACGGAAAATTGACGAGCAGATCATACTAAGATCTGCCAGCAGAGCAACTACCGGCAGATAAGATCGGATAAAAAGAAGGGGGATGATTTCTCATCCCCCTTCTGGCACATCATGATTTTTTCAATCGGACCAAATCAGCCGTGATATTGGCAGCTTCTTTCAGATAGCCATCTGGAAATTTGATATCTGTCGGAATATCAGAAAGCGATTTAACCATCGGTTTACCCATGCGAGTCAACCGCTCATTGGCACGTTGCAGTGCTTTTGCGTCCTGCTCATCACGAGTTTGAACTCGTTCAGCTTCATTGAGTGAAATATATTTTTTACTCTTCTGAGCCTGATACCATGCTATATCTTCTTCTGCATACTTAAACTCAGGATCATTTTTGATGCGCTGCTCATGCAGATTTTTGAGCTTAGGCAGCACCGCTGAAAAATCACCCAATGTAGCATATTGTGCAGATTCGATTTTATCCCATGGTAAGGCGTTCAGTTCAACACTTTCACCAATTTCTGCCGGATCATTCAAGGATGGAAAACTAATATCAGGCTGCACGCCTTTATTCTGGGTACTTCCACCATTGATACGGTAAAACTTAGCAATAGTGTATTGAACATGACCCAGTTCATTATCGAAGAAATCGTAAATCTTGCCTAGCGCCCGATTCTGTTGCACGGTGCCTTTACCAAAACTATTTTCACCGATAATCAGAGCGCGCCCGTAATCATTCATTGCGGCAGCAAAAATTTCCGAAGCTGAGGCACTATAACGATCAATCAGCACTGTCATCGGGCCATCATAATATGACTTGTTATCTGTATCTTCGTTAACAGCAACTCGTCCCATGGTATCGCGGATCTGAACCACTGGCCCCTGCTTCATAAACAACCCGGTCAGTTCTGTCGCTTCAGTCAGCGCACCGCCACCGTCATTCCGCAGATCAATCAATAAACCGTCGATTTTTTGAGCTTTAAGTTTAGCCAGCTCCTTTTGCACATCAATATGCAAATTCACATAGAAGCTTGGTACTTCAATCACCCCTATTTTCTTGCCTTCCGCTTTGATTACCTGCGATTTGGCCGCCCGATCTTCCAGCCGAACCTTATCGCGGGTCAGTTCAATCAGCTGCGTTTGATGTGTAGCCCCTTTTCCACGCTGGATTTCGAGTCGAACCTTAGTTCCTTTCCGTCCTTTGATCAGATCAACCACATCATCGAGACGCCAGCCGATCACATCGATAACTTTGCCTTTTTCCTGTGCTACACCTGTAATGCGATCTTCTGGTCTCAGCAGCTTAGTTTTATCAGCTGGGCCACCGGGAATTAACGAACGCACAACCGTAAAATCATCATCCGCCTGTAATACAGCACCGATACCTTCCAGCGACAGATTCATTTCTGAATTGAAACGATCTGCATTCCGGGGAGATAAATAACTGGTATGAGGATCAATCGAGCGAGCAAATGCATTCATGAGTGCCTGGAAAACATCTTCGCTTTCATCTTGTTTCAAGCGTTTAATTGCATTTGCATATCGTTTAGTCAGTAATTCTTTAATTTCAGCTGGTTTTTTACCAGCTAATTTAAGATTCAATGCATCGTATTTAACACGCTGCCGCCAGATCTCATTCAAGGCAGCATTATCTTTTGCCCAATCACTCTTGCTGCGATCAAACTCATAATTATCAGCTTGATCAAATGTCATCGGCTGATCAAGCAACGATAATGCGTACGCATAACGCTCATAACGACGTTTCGTACTCAGGTTATACATTGCATAGGAATTTTTCAGATCACCCGTCTGTAAAGCATCATCGAACTGATTACGAAACGCTCCGAAATTAGCAATATCAGCAGCAGTGAATACACTGCGGTTATAATCCAGAGCCTGAAGATATAGATCAAATATCTTTTGGGACATTTGATCGTCAAGAACGAAATGTTTGTAGTGACTGCGAGTGAATAAAGCTGAAATGCGTTTACTGGCTATTGAATGCTGATCTTCTTGCGCCAACGGCTGCAAAGAATCTTCTGATATAGGAGGGGCCACCGCAAACGATAAGCCCGCATAAAATACGCCAAGTGCAACAGCTGTGCTCTTGAACAAAGTAACTCTCAAAATAGTGCTCCTTAAGGAACCAGGTATTCCGCCTTTACACGCACCTGCATACCGGATGACAGTTCGACCTGAACATCATCACGCGTAACTTCTTTAATGCTACCGGAAACCGGAGATTTACCAACCATCACTTTGATTTGCTGACCGGCTTTCAGTGTGGAAAGATCCACAACTACTTTTTTCTGTTTTGCAGGCTTGCCTGTATTCTTCCGGCGGGAAGAAAAAATCTTATCCTTACTTTCTTTCAACGCTGCTTTAGCATGCGTTACGTGCTCTTCTGTCAGTTCACCAGCCGGATTACCATCAAGATCTACACGCAAAACACCAGGACGCAACCCATGCAGATAGCGCCAGCTGGACGTATATTGACGCAGAGCTGAACGCAGCAATGTTTTAGAAACACGAGTGTCGTCAGCCAACCGGGCAGCAAGATCCTGGAAAATACCGATTTTCAGAGGGCGGGCTTCGCCTGCTGCAATAAAACAAGCAGGGAACAGTTCGGAAAGATAGGCAATCAATTCTTTGCTGTTAGTGATTTTTTCGTTGTTTTCCATTTACGACCTTAACTAATCAAGATTGGCGTACCAGTAACTCAGGTACCAGACATGATAAAATATAAAACGTTATACTGTGCTTAAACACTATTTTCAACGCCTGATTTTCAGGTGTTATCATCATCACTCAGAATCAGACAGATTTTTGTATCAAACTTTACTTTCGCATTTTCAAGCTGCGAAAAACAAGGCAGAAGTACTCTCTTCTGCCTTGTCATATCACATATTAGTCGACTAACTCTTTAGCTTCAGGGGCATACTTAATGTCCGCTTTAGCCCTCAGATGTTCAATCAACGCACCATATGCTTCTTCTTGTTTCAGCTTGAGTAATTGCTGTGATAAACCCTGCTTTAACTGAGATTCTTTTGTGTCTTCCGTAGTGTAGACTTTTTCAAGAATCAATACAGATTGATTACCTTGATCATCCGCATAAAAACCAGCGCTCACTGCTTTATCTGCAGGTTTTGCCAGCTTAAACACAGCCTGAGCCAGAGATGCAGGAATATCACCGCCAAAGCGGCTAACCGCCTTTTTCTCTTCAACTTTAGCATTCAGTTTAGCCACCAGATCATCGACGGATTGACCCATACTGACTTTATTCTGTATAGCTAGCGCTTCCGCATGAGCTTTTTCAGCCGCTTTCTCTATCTGAAGTTTTGCCACAACTTGTTCTTTAACTTCAGCCAGTGGTTTAACGCTACTTGGCTTATAGTCCATAACATGTAGCATAACAGCAACTGAATCCGATACTGCAATCACTTCCGAGTTGGTGTTTTCATCACGCAATTTTTCTGCAAACGCCTGTTCCTGAACAGCCGGAACATTAATGGCTGCAGGTAACTGCTGAGCTGAAACAAACTCAGTTTTCTGTAATGTCAGTTTCAGATTTTCAGCAACTGCATCCAGTGAATCCGGATTTTCAAACCCAGAATCAGAAAGCTTTTGCTGCTCTTCAGCGAACAGCTCTTTCACTTTGTCATCAATATATTTTTGCTGAACAACCTTCTGCACTTGCTCATATGGTGTAGCAATTGCGTCCTGCTTATCCAAAAGCTTGATGACATGATAGCCGAAGGCTGATTTCACAACGCCAGACAATTCATTTTTCTGGCTAAGTGCAAAAGCCGCTTTTTCAAAAGCAGGATCCATTACACCTTGCTCAAACCAGTCTAGTTGCCCCCCCTGACGGGCAGATAAAGTATCGGCTGACTCCGTTTTTGCCAATTCAGCAAAATCGGCGCCCGCTTTCAGTTTTTCAAGAAGTGTATTTGCTTTCTTCTCTGCAACTTTCTCGTCTTTATCCGAGATCAGAATATGCGCGACCTTACGGCGAGCAGGCTGAGCAAACTGAGTAGCATTTTGCTGATAATAAGTTTTCAGCTCACTGTCACTTGGTTTGATATTTTTAGCCATCTCTTTTGTATCAAGCACGACATAATTCAGCTTAACCTGTTCCGGCTGCATAAATTCATTACTGTGAGCTTTATAGTAAGAATCAATATCCTGATCAGTAATAGAAACTTGCTTACTGAAAGCGTTGGCTGAAACAGTGATGATTTTAACATCACGCTTCTGCTGATACAGTGACTCCAGAGTCTGAATTTCCGAAGGTAACACAAAGTCAGTAGTCAGAACGCCATCCAGCCAAAACTGACGAGCAAGATCCTGTCTCATCGAGTTTGCAAACGATTCTGGTGTATACCCAACCCGGGATAATGCAGCGATGAACTTCTTATTATCAAATTTGTTATCGGTCTGAAACTCTGGCATCTGACGGATCACATCTTTAATTTGTTCGTCACCGAGGCGGATACCTGCTTTTGTGGCCTGATGATTTAACAGAGCCTGATTGACCAGTCTTTCCAGCACTGATTTCTTCAATTGAGCCAGATATTGCGGATTACCAAGCAACTTAGAGGCAGCCTCACCATATTGAGCCTGCATTCTTGAGCGCTCATTCTGATAACTTTGCTCCAGCGTCTGCGCAGATATAACCTCATCATCAACCACAGCGGGATCGTTACTCGCAGGACGGTTGAGATAGCTACCAACACCTGCCAAGGCAAATGACAGAATAATTAACCAGAAAATAATTTTCGCGATCTTGCTCTGGGCACCGTCGCGTAACTTATCCATCAGCATGTATCTAATGCTCCTGATGCAGTGGATATAAACACAAAAAGCGCATCAGTGGATGCGCTCTATGGTCGGTTGGAAAAGAAACAGCGGACACCAACCGATGAGACAATTAATTAGATTCATCCAGGACAAATTAATTAACAGCGTCCTTCAGGGCTTTACCTGCTTTGAATGCTGGCTGTTTACATGCAGCAATCTCGATGGTTGCGCCAGTTTGTGGATTACGACCAGAACGTGAGGCACGCTCACGCACTCCAAAAGTGCCGAATCCAACCAGAGCGACCTGATCACCCTCTTTCAATGCTTCACCTACAGCTTCAATAAAAGCTTCCAGAGCGCGGCCCGCTGCAGCTTTGGAGATATCCGCGCTTTCGGAAATTTTGTCAACCAACTGTGATTTATTCACTTCTTTCCCCTTATCATTTTATGCGGCTGGTTATTCCGTTAGAAAACAGCTCTCGGTTATACAAAAGCCGGTTACAGTTTGCAACCGGCTTTATCTCAGTAATAGTCAGGTTTCACGCTTTCGCGTAAAAAATAGCTGATTATGCAATAGTTACACGTTCAACAGGGTCTTGCAATGCAAGTTCCAGAACCTGGTCAATCCAGCGTACCGGGTGAATTTCAAGATCTTGTTTAACATTATCAGGAATTTCTTCCAGGTCTTTAGTGTTCTCAAATGGAATTACTACACGTTTGATACCACCACGATGAGCTGCTAATAGTTTTTCCTTCAGACCACCGATTGGTAATACCTCTCCACGCAATGTAATTTCACCTGTCATTGCCACATCAGCACGAACCGGATTCCCCGTCAGGCTGGATACCAGTGCGGTGCACATGGCAATACCGGCACTTGGACCATCTTTCGGTGTAGCACCCTCAGGCACATGCACATGGATATCTCGTTTTTCGTAAAAATCAGAACTGATGCGTAATGCTTCAGCTCGCGCACGAACCACTGTCATTGCGGCCTGAATAGACTCCTGCATGACATCGCCCAGTGAACCGGTAAAGGTCAGTTTCCCTTTGCCCGGTACATTGGTCGCCTCGATGGTCAACAGATCACCGCCCACCTCTGTCCATGCCAGGCCAACGACTTGTCCGATCTGGTTGTGATCTTCTGCTTTGCCAAAATCAAAGCGCTGTACACCCAGATACTCTTTCAGATTGGCTGCATTGACCGAGATGTGTTTCAGTTCTTTATTGAGCAAAATAGATTTCACCACTTTACGGCAAATCTTAGAGATTTCACGCTCCAGACTACGCACACCTGCTTCACGGGTGTAGTAACGAATAATATCGATGATAGCCGAATCATCGACGGTAATCTCTTGTGCTTTCAGGCCATTACGCTCTATCTGCTTTTGCAAAAGATGCCGCTTAGCGATGTTAAGCTTTTCGTCTTCGGTATAGCCTGAAAGACGAATAACCTCCATACGATCCAGCAATGGACCTGGAATATTCATAGAGTTAGAGGTAGCCACAAACATCACATCAGACAAGTCATAATCTACTTCCAGATAGTGATCACTGAAGCTGTTATTTTGCTCTGGATCTAACACCTCAAGCAGTGCGGATGCAGGATCACCGCGCATATCCGATGACATCTTATCGATCTCATCCAGCAAAAATAGCGGGTTTTTCACCCCAACTTTCGCCATCTTCTGAATCAGTTTGCCAGGTAAAGACCCAATGTAAGTGCGACGATGCCCACGAATTTCGGCTTCATCCCGTACACCGCCTAGTGC
>SSEX01000048.1 GCA_008015085.1 Tolumonas sp.
CAAGTACTGGATATCTAATCGGGAGCTGGCAAATGGCTGACAATCAATACTACGGCACTGGCCGTCGCAAAAGCTCTACCGCTCGTGTATTTGCTAAAGTAGGTAGCGGCAACATCGTTATCAACAAGCGTTCTCTGCAGGATTACTTCGGTCGTCCTACCGCTCGTATGGTGGTAATGCAGGCTCTGGAACTGGTTGAGCTGACTGATAAAATTGACCTGTACATCACTGTATCTGGTGGTGGTATCACTGGTCAGGCTGGCGCTATCCGTCACGGTATTACCCGTGCACTGATGCAATACGACGAATCTCTGCGTCCAACTCTGCGTAAAGCGGGCTTTGTTACCCGTGATGCACGTCGCGTTGAACGTAAGAAAGTCGGTCTGCATAAAGCGCGTAAGCGTCCACAGTACTCCAAACGTTAATTTTTACGTTACAGTATTTGTGTTGCGAAGAAACCGCCTGGCGAAAGCCCGGCGGTTTTTTTTCATCCTGTGAAAAAAGAATCCTGTGCTATAACAAAAGATATTTGTCGGGAAAAAGAGTAATACATCAAACCCCTGAAGGCTGTGGGTAGTAGAAATGATCGGCTACAGGTATCATGCTAGTCACAGGATATGAATTGGCAGGAGAGCTGAATATATGAAAAAAATTGAAGCAATCATTAAACCATTCAAGCTGGATGATGTGCGTGAAGCACTGGGCGAGATTGGGATCAGTGGCATGACAGTATCTGAAGTAAAAGGCTTTGGTCGTCAGAAGGGACATACTGAGTTATACCGTGGTGCTGAATATGTCGTCGACTTTCTGCCAAAAGTGAAACTGGAACTGGTTGTGAATGATGACGATGTTGAAAATTGCATCGAAGCAATCAATCGTAGTGCTAAAACCGGTAAAATCGGCGATGGTAAGATTTTCGTTACTCCGGTTGAACGGGTTATCCGTATTCGCACTGGCGAAGAAAACGAAGAAGCCATTTAATCGTTACCTGTAACCACATCGTTACTGTTTTCACTAGGCAGTTGACGATGTGGTTTTGTATTTATGGATAGTTGTGTCATGTTGAAACCATTCATTCTGCTGATGTTACTCTTACTGTCGGCATGTAGTTCCACTACTACACAACGCCCGGATAATCCTGAGAATATCTGTGATATTTTCCGGCAAAATGATGATTGGTATGAAGCTGCACTGGATACACAGCAGCGGTGGAAAGTCCCTCTTACGGTATCAATGGCGATGATGTATCAGGAATCAAGCTTTAAACATGATGCCAAACCACCGATGGACTATTTCCTGTTTATTCCACTGGGCCGCAAAAGTTCTGCTTATGGCTATGCACAGGTCAAAGATGAAACCTGGGATGATTATAAAGAACAGACAGGAAACAGCTGGGCAGATCGCGATGACTTTGCCGATGCTATCGATTTTATGGGCTGGTATTCATATAAAACCAGTAAGGTTAACCAGATAGCACCATCAGATGCATATAATCAGTACCTGAATTACCACGAAGGATGGGGCGGTTTTCGTCGGGGTACTTATTATAATAAACGTTGGCTGATGAAAACGTCCCGAGTGGTCGAGGCTCGGGCAAAGCGTTATGCCGCACAGTTTCAGCAATGTCGCAGTTCATTGTAAGTACCGCATTTTGGAGGAGGCAGCATGCCGTTATTAGATAGTTTTACTGTAGATCATACTCGGATGCAGGCGCCCGCTGTGCGTGTGGCCAAACAGATGCGTACACCTCATGGTGATCCGATTACTGTATTTGATCTACGTTTTTGTGCACCGAATCAGGAGATTTTACCTGAGAGAGGTATTCATACATTAGAGCATCTGTTTGCCGGTTTCATGCGGGATCATCTGAATGGTAATGATGTAGAAATCATCGATATCTCTCCAATGGGATGTCGTACAGGTTTTTATATGAGCCTGATTGGTACGCCTGATGAAGCGAGAGTGGTGGCGGCGTGGACTGCTGCAATGGAAGATGTGCTGAAAGTGGTTGATCAGGCGAAGATCCCTGAACTCAATGAATATCAGTGTGGCACCTATCAGATGCATTCGCTGGCAGAAGCGCACGAGATTGCCCGTACTATTCTGGCGCGTGGTGTAGGTATCAATAAAAATGCGGAACTGGCACTGCCATCCGATAAACTGGCGAGTTTGTAATAATGAAAAACGAAAAGTCAGCACCGACGAAGCAGGACGTCTCGCGGCATAATGGTTCAGGGCAAGGAGCAAACATGAATCAGGAATTAGTGGAATGGCAGGAAGAAACAGCTGAAATTATTGCTGAGCTGATGGAGGATGGTAGTAATCCGGATGCTGAATACCCGATCGAACATCATTTCGCCGCGGTTGATTTCGATAGCCTCGAAAAGCTGGCAGTGGATCTCTATAAAGCTGGTTTCGATGTGGAAGATGCAGAAGAGGTTGAGCTGGATGATGGCGCGATAGTGTTCTGTTTCGATGCGACTAAAGATGGTTCACTGGATGTTGAACGCATCACGGCGGAAATTGCGACATTACTGCCATTATGCAAAAAATATCATGTTGATTACGACGGCTGGGGTACTTATTTCGCGGAGTAACCAGCGTGAGATAGTGCATGCAGAAATGAAAGAGCCGCTTTATGAGCGGCTCTTTTGTTGATGCCTGTTTCAGATATTTCCCGACTGATAGTCGGTGATTGCTTGTTCGATCTCTTCACGGCTGTTCATCACAAATGGCCCCCATTGCACGATAGGTTCGGCGAGTGGCTGACCAGATAACACCAGCAGCTGGTCTCCGGCATTGCCCTGAATCAGTACCCCAGTGGCTTGCGGATTATTCTCCAGTACCGCCATTCGGCGAGAGGTAATGCGTTGGCCACTGATGGCAGGTTCTCCTGATACCACATAGACCAGAGCATTGTGACTGACTGGGACGGGTACAAAAATCGGTATCTCTCCGGTCAATTGAATATCCAGATACAGTGGTTCTGTGTCTGGCCGTTGTAATGGCCCGACAGTCTCATGCCATTGACCCGCAATGACTTTTACCTGATGGCCTTCTTCAGTTGTAACCATAGGGATTTGTACTGCGGGGACTTCCGCATAATGTGGCTTGGTCAGTTTATTTTTGGCTGGCAGATTGATCCACAGCTGAAAGCCATGCATCAGACCGGCAACTTGTTCCGGTGTTTCGGAATGCAGAATGCCTTTTCCGGCGGTCATCCACTGAACGTCTCCCGGACCGACAACCCCTTCATGTCCGGCATTATCCTGATGCCGCATTTGTCCTGCCAGCATGTAGGTGACGGTTTCAAAGCCGCGATGCGGATGTTCCGGAAATCCGGCGATATAGTCATTCGGATCGTCAGAGCGGAATTCATCCAGCATCAGGAAGGGATCGAGACGACGCTGCCATTGATGGGTTAACACCCGCACCAGATTGACGCCGGCGCCGTCACGGGTTGGCTGACCTTGTACGATTTGTTCGGTTTTACGGCTAAGCTGCGACATATCATCACCTGTTTTTACATTTAATTTACAAGTACAGTATGACGGCAGCTTAGTTGGAAAATAAGTGGATTCTTTCCATTAAACCATTCGATTTCATGCAATGAATAATGGTTTCAATATGGTCTGAAGAAGGGTGAAACCTGAACAGCGAAGGCTTGAGCCATACCATAGCCTAGCAGAATCAATAAAACGCCTCCCAGCAATGATACGATTTCCAGCAGGTAGCCTAGCCAGTATGAAGACGTGCGATGATGAAGGAGGCGGATCGCGAGATGTCGCATACTATGGCTGAACCAGGCCAACAGGCAGACTGTACCTGCGGTTCCCAAAGCCATCAGCAGTACGGCGGTGACGCCCAGTGCGAACAGTCCGATTGATTTGGCCAATACCAGAATCAATAAAGCGCCGGTGCAGGGACGAATCCCCATCGTCAACATAATGGCAAGCTGGCTACGCCAGTCTTGTGCTTTCTGGAGCAGGGCCGGATCCGGCGTATGTGCATGGCCGCAGTCACAAACTGGTGGCTGGATAACGGAAGTTTGTAATGCACGAATCCCCGCATTTTGCTGCTTTGTTGCTGGTTTCAGCTGACGGATATGATAGGTTTGCGCCGTTTTGGCTGTGGTGTAGCGAAGCCGGTACAGGCGGTAAGCTGATTGCAGACTGAGGTAAACCCCCAATAATGCGACCATCCAAAAACTGAGTTGATCGAGCTGCTGACCAAACTGCTGAGTGCGCAGATGGGTCCAGTTAAATAACGAGGATATCAGTGTCATCAGCAAAATAGCGACCAGTGCCTGCATCAGCGCAGCACCGAGCGAAAGCCACATTGCACGCTTTAACTGACTATTATGAGTCGCGAGGTAGGTACTGAGCACGGCTTTGCCATGACCGGGGCCTGCAGCATGAAAAACACCATACAAAAAACATAAGCCGAGCAGTAACAGTTTGGTTTCTGGCGATGGTGATAATGCGGCCCGGAGTAATACGGCCATCTGACGGTGTAACTGACCTTGCCATTGCAGGATCTGCCAGCTCAGCCATTGCCAGTGCAATACAGCCAGCAGCAGAATGCTGCATAGCAGTAGAAAAGCGCAAAGTAGCAGTACGAAATTAGCCCGTTCTGGCATGGGTTTATTTATGGCTGACATGTCAGTAATACCTTCTCGGCAAAGAGCGTTCCCAACCCGCTTTCACTTTGTTGGTTGATATCGAGTGATGCGGCATAGGCGCTGATATCTTCTGGCGGATTCGGTTTTTCCAATTTGATCTGGCATAACGATTTAGCATTGTCGGAAACGCTGATTTTATTGGCCTCATGGTGCAGCATTTCAACGTAATAGGTCGAGTCGTAGATAGACAGAGAGAGGGTGTTGCCTTTTATGGCAATCGGTTCTTTCAGTGGTAGAACAAAATGCAATACCAGATGGTATTCCTGTTTTTCTGTCCGGTAGGCGGTGGGTTTACTGAAGCTCACCTTGTTGCCATTGACTTCCAGGTGGGTTAGCCAATTTTCAGCCGCCATAAACTCGACACTTTGTTTGGCGAAATCCTGATATTGCTGAGCCAGGGGTTCTGTCTTTTGCTTCATGTCTTCGATGATATTCGCGGAATAAAAATCATCGAAATGCCAGATGAGATCCAGCCCGGTGAGTTGCTGCTGCTCATTGATCAGAAAACGGGTTTGCAGATCCATCCAGGCGTGGGGATGAGCCATCACCTGCAAAGAGGTGAGGCCCATCGCTATAAAAAAACAAATCTTTTTGATCATTTACTGCTTGAGTGCGGCAAGAATTTGTTCGGTATTGTATCGCATCATATCCAGGTAGGTAGATGCCGGACCTTTTTCATCAGACAGTGCATCGGAAAACAGCGGTTTGCCCGGCTGAATACCTGTTTCCTTACTGATCTGCTGCATCAGACGAGGATCGGAGATATTTTCCACAAACAGTGCTTTGATCTGCTCTTTTCTGATTTGTTTAATGATTTTGGCAACATCACTGGCCGAGGCTTCTGATTCGGTACTGACCCCCTGTGGTGCGATGGTGGTGATCTGATAGCGGTGAGACAGATAACCGAAGGCATCATGGCTGGTGATCATTTTGCGTTTTTCTGCCGGAAGAGCGGAAAATTCCTGTAATAACGATTTATCTAATTGTTCCAGCTGCTGGACGTAATTAGCGGCATTGCGCTGATAGTCGCCTTTATGTGCCGGATCGATCTGGCTCAGACCATCGGCAATGTTGTGAACATAGCGGATGGTGTTCGGAATGCTATGCCAGGCATGCGGATCCAGCCCTGTGTGCTGATGAGCGTCTTCATCATGGTTTCCTTTTTCCTCATGATGTTCATCCTCTTCACCGGCAAAAGCCAATGGCTGAATACCGGTACTGGCGGTGATCACTTTTCCTTTGTAATGGCTGGCGGAAACCAGTCGTTCCATCCAGCCTTCAAAGCCTAATCCATTGACCACAAATAGCTTTGATTTGGTCAGGCGGATGGTGTCCTGTGGGGTGGGCTGATAAACATGTGCATCACCGTTTGCAGCGACTAAGGTCGTCACGGAAACATGCTCGCCACCGATTTGGTGTACCAGATCGCCCAGAATAGAGAAGCTGGCTATCACCGGAATTTTATCTTGAGCCAAAACCGCCGTGCAGTTTAAACCTGATGCGAGAACTGCGGACATGAGCAGAGATGAATAACGCATGAAAAACTCCTAGGCTTGCAGATGTGTGCGACGTACATAACGCCAGAGCAGACCGCTTTGGCGGCCGAATAGGATCGATGAAAAATAGCCAACACCCAGCGTCAGAATAATTGCCGGGCTGGTGGGCCATCCCAGATGATAAGAAACCAGCAGTCCGGTCAGGCTGCTGACCATCGCCAGCAAGACCGAGATCAGTAGCAGGTGACTTAGGCGGTTGGTCCAGTAACGTGCGGTAATGGCAGGCAGGATCATGATACCGACCGCCATCAGGGTGCCAATGGCGTGGAAACCGGCAATCAGATTCAGCACTGCCAGTAACAGGAACGCGATGTGGGCGACCGGCCCCATGCGACTGACGCTGCCCAGAAAATCCGGGTCGAGACATTCCATCACTAGTGGGCGATAAAGTAAGGCTAGTAAAACCAACGTCAGCGAGGTGACGCCACCCAGCAACCAGAGTGCGGGGTCGTTCAATGCCAGCGCTGATCCGAACAACACATGCAAGAGGTCTACACTGCTGCCATTTACCGAAATAATCATCACCCCGAGAGCCATCGAAATCAGGTAAAACGCCGCAAGACTGCTGTCTTCGCCACTTTCGGTCAGACGGGCAACAAAACCGGAGAGAATTACCACCAGTCCGCCAGCCAGCAGCCCACCAATGGTCATGGCTTCGACTGACAGACCAGCCACCAGATAGCCAAGAGCTGCACCAGGCAGAATGGCATGCGCCATGGCATCACCAGTCAGGCTCATCCGGCGTAACATCAGAAATACCCCAATCAGCGGTGCACTGAGTGATAACGCAATACAGCCAGCCAGTGCCCGCAGCATAAAATCAAATTCAGCAAATGGCTCAACCAGCCATTGCCAGAAAAAGGCTAACATCAGGCAACATCCTCTTCTGATTGATGACAAACTGGTGCATGTTCATCGAACGATTCGATCTGATGACGGGCGAGTTGCCAGTTTTCTGCGGTGATCACATCACTGGTGTGACCATAAGCAACCAGCTGGCGGGCCAGTAGCAGGCTGCAAGGAAAATGGTGGCGCACCTGCTCGTGATCATGTAATACGGCCAGAATGGTACGGCCCTGTTGATGCCAGTGTTTCAGCAATTGCAGCAGATCCTGACAGGTGCGGCTGTCGATCGCATTGAACGGTTCATCCAGCAGGATGAGCTGAGCATCCTGCAGATAGAGGCGGGCAAACAGGGTGCGTTGCATTTGCCCGCCGGACAGTGATGCGATCGGGCGGTTAGCAAAGCCCTGCATGCCGACAGCTTCCAGCGCATGTTCTATCTGGTGCCGGTGCGCTTTAGTTAAGCGGCCAAAACTACCCAGTTCTCGCCATAAACCCATGCCTACTAGTTCGCTGACGCTGATTGGGAATTGACGATCAATTCGCGATTGCTGTGGAAGATAGGCAATCTGTTCCCGTTCAATGCCGTGTAAATGCAACTGGCCTTGTAATGGCTTCAGTTTACCCATAATGCCTTTTAGTAGGGTCGATTTACCCGCGCCATTCGGGCCAACGATGGCCAGCAGCTGACCTGCCGGGATCTCCAGATTAAGATGATGGACAGCCGGATGGCGGTCATAGCCTAATGTCAGATTTTCAAAACGGATCATGACTAACTCATACTCCACAAAAGCAATGCCCAGATCGGCAACAGCATGACAATAGCAATCAGCAGGCGTTGCCAGACCGACCAGAACAGACTGGCGGCCGGACGGGGAGATGATGAATGCGAATGAGACATAGCAATGAACCATAACGGTTACAAATTTTCGCGGATGTTATAACATAACACTTTAGATGAAAAGGATTATCAATAAGAGTTTTTGCTGCTGAATGTGCAGTGATTCGGTATCCTTATCGCGTATCAGGTTATTAGGAGTTGGCTTCATGCAGCATGCGTCACCCCATTGTGAGCATAATCAGGCAGGATTAACGACCAATCGCAAGCTGGTGCTCGATGCCTTGCTGGGGGCTGAGCGTGCAGTGAGTGCGTATGATGTGCTGCAACTGCTCAGAGAAAAGGAAGTTCACTGGCAACCGCCTACAGTCTATCGCGCACTGAGTTTTCTGGTGGAAGCAGGGATGGTGCATTACATCCAGTCGATTCAGAAATATATGGTGTGTCATCACCAGCACTGTGGTCACGTGACGCAGCTATTGATTTGCCATCAGTGTGGTCTGGTGCAGGAAGTGCCGATTGCGGAGTCACTGGTTACCGAGCTGGAACAGCAGGCAGCGACTCATCATTTCCAATTAATTCCGCAATTTTTGGAATTGCAGGGAATTTGTTCTGCTTGCCAGGCCGCAGGGTAAATGATCTGGCGCAGGATGATCAGATAACAGAACGCCGACACGCCATAAATACATCCATGTAGGCTCGGACGGCGGCATCCCTGCCGCCGACGGTCGCTTATCTGTTATCTGCCCATCCCTTCGAGTTATATCGTATCTAAAAATCACAGTTATCAGCTTGCGTCATCCCGCAGCCGAATGGATGCTGTTATGCTTAAGCAATCATCGTCAATGGATTGCCTTAATATGACTTCTTCTGCCATTCCTTTACCTGAATTACTGTCTGAACTGGCGGCCAAACAGTGGCAACGCTTACTAGAGCGCGCTGATGCCGGACAACAAGCCCTGTTCATGACGCATCAGCCGATTCTGCTGCGCCTGCCGGAATGGCCGGAGACTGAATCAGAGCTTCAGGAGAAAAAAAAGAACA
>SSEX01000074.1 GCA_008015085.1 Tolumonas sp.
GCGCATGAGCAATCATCTCTAATGCTCTCTGACTGGGTTCTGTGTTGCTTGCTTGAGTTGTTGTCGTGACAGACGTTTGCTGATAGCCGACGGAATCTGTCTGACGTCGCTGATAGCGTCGACTTTTTAGCATTTTAACAAATTTCATCATCCATTGGTGCTGAGTCGCAAACCGTTCTGGTCTGCCAAGCCAGTAAGCGATAAATTCACCACGTTCTTCTTCGTCATAACGGGGATCGATGAGCCCGCAAAGCTGGCACAATCCGACAAACTGATGATCAGGTTGCCATTCGGTATGCATGGCAAATGATTGCTGTGCCAATGGTGTTGTGGGCGCAGATACTAGCGGTAGTGTGGCATATTGCTGGTGATAATGTTCGGAAGATGGTGATGTCGATAATTGAATCAATCCAGCCTGAATCAATTCATCTAATAGCTGAGTAAGCTGACGCGCATTGACCTGATAACTGAAACCGCCTGCGGCAGACGGATCTTCTACTGCAAGCGCACGACCTAGCTCTGGATAATTAATAAGTACAGGTTGTTGCTGATTCGCCAAACGGCGCAGATGCAGATAGTAAAGAGTTCTGGCCGGATGACTGAGGCGAGGCTGATTCAGCAGTAAATACTCTTGTGGTGACATCGTCATGCTTCCTGATGAATTGCTTCATTATCACTGATGTATCCCGTAGAAGACAAACAAATATAATTGATTTTCATATGGATACTTATTCAGCTGACGAGCTGAAAATTAAGCTGCTTATACGCTGGGAACTGTGATTCGGTAATAATTTAAAATGCAGTCAACTTTCACTCTCTTCGTATGTTGTCTACTCTAATAATAAATTCAATAAGCGGAATTTCGTCGTGAAGAGCAGTAGTGATCAGCGAAAAATATTGATCATCGAAGATGAAGCGGTATTTCGTATGATGCTGGGAGCCTATCTGCGCAGCAAAAACTTTCTCGTACTGGAGGCAAAAAACGGAGCTGAGGGTTTAGCGGGTGTTGCTATGTTCCAACCGGATGTGGTGCTGTGCGATTTGCATATGCCGGGTATGCCAGGGCATCAGGTTATCCACTGTATCCATCAGCGCTATCCATTTCTGCCAATCATTGTGATATCAGGCATTATTAAATTTGATGAAGTCACACAGGCTCTGCGCGAAGGGGCATGTGATTATTTGTTAAAACCAATTACTGACTGGAATATTGTTGAAGAGGCAATTCGGCAATCTCAAACCGGAAATGATCCGGAAATGCAGTATCATGAATTACAGCAGCATCGTTCTCTATTGCGCAAAGACGATTATACCTCGACAAGACTGATGCAGATGATGCAAAAATCTTCTCCTATCAACCTTGGTCCGTGGGAAATTGATTTCTCGTCAACAACACCGTTGCTATATGTTGATTTTTACCCGATTGATAATGCTCTGATGGTGGTTGTCGTAGAGCTTTATGCGGGTATGCTGGATGTGGCTTTTGTCGCTGCAATGATTAAATTTCTTCTTGATCCGCCGTATCGGGAATATCAGGAGAGTGCAAATCAGATTTTTGATTCTCCTCGGCGTGTGCTGGAGTATCTGAATTGGCATGTGTGTCAGTCAGGTATTCTTTGTAATATTAATTGTTCTGCACTACTGCTTTCAGATCAACGTGAAACAGTACATTTCTCGAATGCCGGGCTAAGCTCCCCACATTGGTTAAAAAAGGCAGCAAACCTTTCATTAGGTTTATTACCTGATGTGGAATATCAGAATTTTAACAAGGCGATTGATTATCCGTTTGAACTTAAAATTCAAAGTGAGATAAATCATGAATTAGTGCTGAAAATATCAAAAAATAAACATATGAAAAGGGCCGCATCGAATGCAGCCCTTTGATGACATCCAAGAATAAAACTCAATCGAGCGTTTTCACCAATTCTTTCAAATAAGCTTTAAAATCATTTTTCAGTGACTTATGACGCAGTGCATATTCAACATTAGCTTTCATATAACCCAGCTTGCTACCACAGTCATGGCTCTTACCTTTCATCAGATAAGCATTAACCTGCTCTTTTTCCATCAGCATCGCAATTGCATCGGTCAGCTGAATTTCGTCACCAGCGCCCAGTGGTGTTTTTTCCAATAGAGGCCAGATATCAGCTGACAGCACGTAACGGCCAACTACTGCTAGATTAGACGGAGCTTTATCAACGGCGGGTTTTTCTACTATCTGGCTGATTGGCTGTGATGTACCTGGCTCCAGTGTTTCGCCGTTTACATCTGCAATACCGTATTGATCGACAGTTTCTTTTGCTACGGGTTCAACCATGATTTGGCTAATACCAGTTTCAGAGAACTGTTTGACCATGTCGGCCAGGTTATCTTTTTTCAGATCACTGAAGGCATCATCAATCAGTACATCTGGCAGCAGAACCACGAATGGATTATCACCAACCAGTGGATGTGCGCACAGGATCGCATGACCCAGGCCTTTTGCTTCGCCCTGACGCACATGCATGATGGTGACGTCTTTCGGGCAGATATTCTGAATTTCCGCCAGCAGTTGACGTTTGACTCGTTTTTCCAGCGTTGCTTCTAATTCAAAGCTCTTATCGAAATGGTTTTCTATCGAGTTTTTACTGGAATGAGTGACCAGTACGATTTCTTTAATACCTGCAGCAATTGCTTCGCGCACAACGTATTCAATCAACGGACGGTCAACGACCGGCAACATTTCTTTTGGGATTGCTTTAGTGGCTGGCAACATACGGGTACCCAGACCCGCAACAGGTAATACGGCTTTACGAACTGTAACTGGAGTGGTGCTCATTGTTAGTCCTTGTAATGTACAAACAAGCTGGCGCTATCATAACTGAGTTACCGGCCATTGCCAGAGCATTTTTCATAGGAAGAGTATGGATATTCAGAGATGTTGGGGGATTCCTTGCTTAGTTGACTTTGTTCTATTCTGATATTTTGACTGGTGGTAACAGTGTTAATGGTTATACGGGCTAAATTTGCTCCAAGTAACTTTGATCCAATACCTTTGACATTATCTAGCTCCTCTATGCTGCGGAAGCCATGATGAGTATCGCGATACTGGATAATCGCTTGTGCTTTTTTCTTTCCGATCCCTTTTAATGTCATTAACTGTTCAGCAGTTGCTGTATTAATGTCAATCGGGGCTGTGTTATCGCTGACCAGCGAACTGTCGCTGAATTCTGAAAATTGCCCTTCTACCGCGAGCGCCATATTGGCAACGAATGGCATACCAGATAACAGCAATGTACAAATTGCTTTTTTAAGCATAGATCCCTCCTTGATTACAGAGTTATCTTCTGTCAGATGGGATTCGGCGCCTACTGCCACTAATGGCAGCAGTTGCATATGTCAGTACATAATGATCTAAATATGATGACGTTCTCTCGGTTAAAATGCAGGAGTAGGGATTTAAGGACATATTATGCTGAATGATAAATTGATTAATTCGGTGCTTGCGATTGCAGAAGATGCAGGGAAGGCGATTCTGGCTGTTTATGATGAACCAGTAGAACTTACTGTTAAAGCGGATGAGTCGCCGCTGACTCAGGCGGATAAAGCTGCGCACAATCTGATCGAACAAAGGTTGAAAGGATTAACGCCGGACTGGGTTGTTGTCTCTGAAGAGTCTGATGATGTTATCAAAAGCCTGCGTACACAGCTTCCTGTGTATTGGCTGGTAGATCCATTAGATGGAACTAAAGAATTTATTAAGCGCAATGGTGAATTTACGGTCAATATTGCGTTAATTGTAAATGGCGAGTCTGTATTTGGTGTAGTGGGTGTTCCAGTACAAAATAAATTGTATTGGGGTGGAAAGGATTACGGCTGCTGGCTGAAAACTGTGGATGGTGTTACTCGCTTACCTGTAACAGAAAAAAAAGGTGAGGTGCTGCGTATCGTGGGCAGTCGTTCGCATGTGAATAGTGAAACTGCGGAGTATCTGCAGAAACTCGGTGCTCATGAACTCGTCTCTGTTGGTAGTTCACTTAAATTTTGTTTGTTAGCGGAAGGTAAGGCGGATTTATACCCACGCTTAGGCCCAACCTGTGAGTGGGATACGGCAGCTGCACAGGCCGTGTTAGAAGGTGCGGGCGGTAAGGTGGAAACGTTGGCGGGGCAGCCACTGTGCTACAGTAAACCGGATATTCTGAACCCGTGGTTTGTTGCGTCTATCTGAATCAGTAGTGTTAAAACTTTTTGATATATAAAAACGAAAGGAGCCTTGTTGGCTCCTTTGTGTATTTTTACCACTTTGTTGATAGCAATCAGATGGTTTGTTTGTACGGTTTTACAGTCACTTTTGCGTATATACCTGCTGCGACGAATGGGTCTGCGTCTGCCCAGGCTTTGGCTTCTGCCAGCGAAGGGAAATCGACAATCATGATGCTGCCACTAAAGCCTGCTTCACCCGGATCATCAGCATCAATTGCCGGATTAGGGCCTGCAGTCAGTACACGGCCTTCAGCTTGCAGGGCTTGCAGTCGGGCCAAATGAGCCGGGCGGTGCGCTTTACGCAATGGCAGACTGTTTTCGATATCTTCCGCAATGATGACATACCACATAACTATTCCTTATCCTGTTTATCGCTGGTGGGTAAATAACGGTAAATATAGACGCCTGTAGCAGCTGTACATGCCAGCATCAGAACTAATACGCCAAAGACCTTAAAGTCGACCCAGATTTCGGTAGGCAGATAAAATGCGATATACACATTAAGCAGGCCTACAATCAGAAAAAACAATCCCCAGCTGAAGTTCACTTTGTTCCAGACATGCTCTGGTAACTCGATTGCTTCTCCAAGCAATCGTTTCATCAGCGGCTTTTTGCTGACAAACTGACTAAACCATAAGGCAATAGCGAATGCGGCGTACAGAACGGTGACCTTCCATTTGATAAAAGCTTCATTGTGGAAAACTAACGTCATAGTGCCGAATACCAGAACTAAACCTAAAGTAATAAGTTGATTTCGTTCCAGTTTTTTATAGAGCACCCACACAATAAGCATTTGAAGCAGCGTCGCGCCCATTAACGCGCCTGTAGCGACATAGATGTTGGCAAATTTATAGGCAGCAAAAAAAATAACCAGTGGAATGAAATCGAGTAATTGTTTCATGTCTTGTCCCGTTATTAACAATCGGCGACAGTTTAGCCAGTGCGAAACAGAATGGAAAGTGGAATAAGGGGGATCTGCCCCCTTATTTCTAAGGGGGCAATAATAGATTTAGCGCTGTGTTGCTGCTTTCATTGTTTTTACAAATTGAGTGAGTTTTTCCAGCATGACTGCTGGCTCATTCAGGTTTTGCTCAATGATTTTGACTACTGCTGAACCCGAGATGGCACCAGCAGCACCAGCTGTTATCGCTGCACTGACCTGTGCAGGTTCACTGATGCCAAAACCAAGCAGCGCTGGAGGTGCATTAAACTCTTTCAGCGCTTTCAGCAGGTGATCGACGGGCATTTGAGCGCGGGTTTCGGCACCGGTCACACCAGCACGGCTTAGCAGATAGGTATAGCCAGAGCTCAGTTCAGCAACACGTTTCAGCGTGGCGTCATCAGCATTGGGTGGTGCGATGTAGATGCTTTCCACGCCGAATTTATCGGCCGCTGCTTTAAAGGGTGCAGACATTTCCACCGGTACATCGGCGATCAGAACTGAATCTACCCCAGCTGCTTTGGCTTTACTGAAGAAATCCTCAGGGGTGTGGGTGTAGACCAGATTGGCATACAGCAGCAGACCGATTGGCAGATCCGGGTATTTGGCCCGGATCCGGGTCAGGATCTCAAAGCAGATCGCCGGAGTGGTATGGGCTTTCAGTGCGCGAGTGGCCGCGTCCTGAATGGTCGGGCCATCTGCTACCGGATCGGAGAAGGGAATACCCAGCTCCAGTGCATCAGCACCACCTGCAATCAGCGCTTCGATGATCTGTTCAGAAAGTTCCGGTGTCGGATCGCCAATCGCCACGAAAGGTACAAATGCGCCCTGATTAGCCGCATTCAGACGTTCAAACAGTTTGCTATAACGGCTCATAACAGTGCTCCTTCACCTTCCAGTACGTTGGCTACCGTAAATATGTCTTTGTCTCCACGACCGGATAAATTGACGATCAGGATCTGTTCTTTTTCCGGCTCAGAACGTGCCATTTTCAGAGCATGGGCCAGTGCATGTGAGGATTCCAGAGCTGGGATAATGCCTTCATGGCGGGATAATTCCTGAAACGCTTCCAGTGCTTCTTTATCGGTGATGGACGGATATTGCGCTCGACCGATGGATGAAAGGTAAGCATGCTGTGGGCCGACAGATGGGAAGTCGAGACCGGCAGAAATAGAGTGCGATTCTTCTACTTGTCCATCCTTATCTTGCATCAGGTACGAGACCATTCCCAGATAAATACCTTTAGGTGCATGACCAATCGGTGCGCCGTGTTTACCAGACTCAATACCGTGACCGGCTGGTTCCACCCCAATCAGGCGAACGCCTTCTTCTTCAATGAAGGTGGCAAACATGCCGATCGCATTGGAGCCACCGCCGACACAGGCGACGACGGCATCCGGCAGACGGCCTTCGGCTTCTAGGATCTGCGCTTTGGCCTCTTCGCCGATCATACGCTGGAATTCACGCACGATAGTCGGGAATGGATGCGGGCCGGCGGCGGTACCCAAAATGTAGTGGGTGTCTTTGTAGTTGGCTGTCCAGTCGCGCATCGCTTCGTTACAAGCATCTTTCAGTGTGGAAGAACCGGCATGTACCGGAATAACTTCTGCACCCATCAAACGCATACGGAACACGTTGGGTTTTTGACGTTCGCAGTCAACCGCACCCATGTAAATGCGGCAAGGCAGATCAAGCAGCGCACACGCCAATGCGGTTGCTACACCGTGCTGACCTGCGCCAGTTTCGGCGATGATCCGGGTTTTACCCATACGTTTGGCCAGCAGTGCCTGACCCAGTACCTGATTGGTTTTGTGTGCGCCACCGTGCAGCAGATCTTCACGTTTCAGATAGAGTTTGGTCTTGGTGCCTTTGGTCAGGTTGCGGCACAGCGTCAATGGCGTTGGGCGCCCTGCATATTCTTTTAACAGATGCTGGAATTCAGCCTGAAATTCAGGGTCATCCTTGGCATCAACAAACGCTTTTTCCAGCTCCAACAGCACTGGCATCAGAATTTGAGGGGAGTACATCCCGCCAAATTCACCGAAAAACGGGTCTAGTAAAGTCATTGCAATTCCTTTTTACAAAAATCAGTAATTACGCAGTGCTACAAAGGCACGCTGGATTTTGTCGGCATCTTTGATGCCGGGCGCACTTTCGACGCCAGAATTCAGATCAAGGCCGAGGCAGCCAACTTTGATGGCATCGGCGATGTTATCTGGGGTAATACCGCCAGCCAGCATCAGTTTTTCTTTTGGTAAATCGGCTAGCAGTGACCAGTCAAAACTGTGACCAGTACCGCCGCTCTGATTACCCACTTTGCTGTCGAGCAGCAGACGTTCGGCACTGTAATTCAGCTCTGGCAGTGAATCGGTGACGGCAATCGCTTTCCAGATCTGACAGCCAGGAATCAAAGAACGTAATTGCTTAATATACGATTCGGTTTCGTCACCATGTAGCTGCACTGCGAACAATTTCAGTGTTTCAACGACAGACTGTATGGTTTCTTTGCTGGCATTGCGGAACACCCCGACATAATTCAATGGGGCGGCATCGGTAATCGTGCTGGCTTGTGCTATAGAAATGCAGCGCGGGCTGCCTTCAACAAAGATCAAACCACCAAACACGGCACCAGCGGTATAAGCTGCTTGGGCATCTTCGGCACGGGTCAGCCCGCAAACCTTGTTTTGACCGAGGATCAACTTACGGCAAGCCATGTCGAGATCCGCTTCTTCCATCAATGAACTGCCGACCAGAAAGCCATTAGCATAATGTGCCAGCTCTTTGACCTGAGCATGATGGTAGATGCCGGACTCACAGATTACCACGCGATCTTTCGGCACCAGCGGTGCCAGCTCGCGGGTACGATTCAGGTCGATTTTCAGATCGCGCAGGTCACGGTTGTTAATGCCAATGATCTCTGCACCTAAAGCACTAGCGCGCTCGATCTCTTCTTCGCACATGGCTTCTGTCAGACCGCCCATGTCCAGTGGTTTGGCGACTGTTGCCAGCTCACGGTATTGCTCATCATTCAGCACCGACAACATCAGCAGCACGGCATCGGCCTGATGATGACGGGCCAGATAAATCTGGTAAGGATCGATGATGAAATCTTTGCACAGCACTGGCAC
>SSEX01000089.1 GCA_008015085.1 Tolumonas sp.
CTTTCTGCCTGTAGTTCTGAAGCTGAAAGAAAACAGGCAAACCGGGATTTTAACTATACGTCTGCAGCGCTGACGCATCAGCTAAAAACGCCATCACCGTTACAAAGCCCCTTATTTTCACAGGAATATCGTTTGCCTGTTGAAACCAGACAAGGTCTGCTGGCGGAAGATATTGATGTGCGTCCTCCAGAGCAGATTATGCCATTCGTTTCCAGTAGCCGGGCTGATAACAATCGCCATAATTTGCTGCTCTGGTTTTCAGCGAGCAATCTGAATCAGCAAATTAACGAAGATTTATGGTCATGGCTTAATAACTATATGACCGCCAATAAAATTGCGGTTACACGTCGGGATGACGTGAATATGGTTTTGGAAACCGGGCCTGTGGCTGTAACGTTTGATGCTGAGAATGCAGATGATATCCCACCAGCGCCGGCAGCATATTATCAGTTCAGCGTACCAAACGACCCATAACACATCGTGCGGGTCTGAAAGCAAAATGGCTACGTCAGGCAGATGCGGAATCAGCACCGAGTATTTTTGAACAGCGGCACTACGCAACCCGGATGCTGAACAATGTGAGTGCTTATGTGGATACACATTACCGTAGCCAGACACAAAGCCTGGTTGCTTCTAATGGTCCGATTGAATTGCTGCTTGGGCAGGATAGCTCGGGTTCACAAGCATTGGTTGCCAGAAACAGTTATGTATCTACCTGGAAGTGGTTGCTCACCGTATTACCGAAAGCAGGTTTACCAATAGAGAGTAGCTCTCAGTCGCAGGGGCTGATAGTCTTCAATTATGAAGGCGATTCTTCAGTTAGTATGCTCAAAGTGCTGACCTTCTGGGAAGCTACTGAAGAGAAGAACGATGGTCTGGCGCTTTCATCTGGTCAATACCGGTTGCAACTTGCAGATCGCGGCTCAGAAACGTCGATTACTCTTCTGGATGATAGCAATAAACCGGTTCTTGCTTCAGCGGTTGAAAAACTATATCAGCGTCTGCAGAAATATAGCAATGTTACTGCAACTGCTATCGCAGATAACTCATCATCAAACCAGTCGGTTCCTGCTGCAGAAATTGTAGAACAGCCTATTCATCTGGTAAAAGCGAAAGGTGGTTGGGTTGCTGATGCTCCGGCTGACAAAGTGCTAAGTCGCATGTCATCTGAGCTGTCTCAATTGGGTTGGACTGTCAAGCAGACAGATACTGCTGCTCAGCGAATTAATGTTGAATACACTATTCCTGATGGCAGCTTGTTCGATGCATTAGCTATCTGGAAGCCGATTGCGCCGAATTATAGCGGCCTGAATTCTGGTTCCTACATATTCCAGCTGAAACCGGCTGACAAAGGAACTCAGGTTGAGTTGCAAACAGCGAATCAGCAACCAGTTTCTGCCTCAGTGGCCGAGCAGGTTTATCAAGCGCTGGCAAGGAAACTCCAGACGAAAAAATAATATTACTCTGTAATACAAAAGGGGCTTAATGCCCCTTTGTTTTGTCTTCATCTTCCGGTATTTTCCTGATTTTTTCTTTGTACTTAGGTAGCTGTTTTTCAAGGCGTTTCATGTCTTTGATTGCATTCATGAACAATCCAAGTAAAAACAGTAATGGAATACCGATTATCAGCCACAGGCTCATGGTTAGTTATCCTTGCAGATGTTCATAATGTATCGCCCCATAATTTCAGGTATGGCCTGCAATATCTCATGCTGGCCTTCCAGTGGATGGGTAACTAATACTTGAGTCAACATCTCAGTAGTTAATTGTTGCTGGAACTGCACAGCCTCTGGATAAAAACTCAGATGCCATGGTTCCTGAGCGACACCGCCATTATCGAAAGCATAGGGCCTGAAAAAACCAAATTGCCTCATATTTTCATTAAGCCATTTAGTCAGATCGCTGAAATAGCCATTTTGTTCATCATATTCAGCTGGAATAAGCTGCAATTTTTGTCCGGCAGGTAATAAATTAGGTGCATAGACATCCAGGTCTGTTCCCCAGTGATGACGACTTGCACCAGGAAGTGCGCTCCAGCGTAAGATAGCAAAAATACGTTCACGAAATGGCAGGGAAAGCCAGTCGGCGATGGGTTCTCCATTACTGTCATAAACGACAGCTTCTCCGCGGAATTTTCGATTCCAAATCATAGCCTGCCGGTCAAAAGAACGGTAGCTCGATGCAATGGCTATGTGTATACCATCTTGCAGAGCAGCCTGTGACATATTAAGGAATGCAGCGGCAGTGACAGATGTTAAAAAATGTCCTGCAGAGACAGGACACAACAAAGAATCATCCAAACCTACGATGTGAGCGTTAATCATTTTTAGTCAACAGCTGTACCATCATTTCGTAGTAAATATTACTCAAAGTTTCCAGGTCTGCAGCGCGAACACATTCATTGACCTTGTGAATGGTTGCATTAACTGGTCCTAACTCGATCACTTGTGCACCAGTTGGAGCAATAAACCGGCCATCGGATGTGCCTCCGGATGTAGATAGTTCCGTATCTAATCCAGTGATATTTTTGATGGCATTTTGAGTCGCTTCAACCAGCTTACCGCCACCAGTTAAAAAAGGCTGTCCGCTCAGGGTCCATTTCAGTTCATATCGCAGCTTATGTTTTTGCAGGATCTCTTCAACCTGTTGCTTGAGTTGGATATCAGTTAGCTCTGTACTGTAACGGAAATTGAACTGAACCTGTAATTCTCCGGGAATGACGTTAGAGGCGCCAGTACCTGCATTAATATTGGCAATTTGAAAACTGGTTGCCGGGAAAAATTCATTTCCGTTATCCCATTGTTTCCCTGCGAGTTCATTAAGTGCCGGTGTCGCCAGATGAACCGGGTTTTCTGCCAGATGAGGATATGCAACATGCCCCTGAATACCAAATACGGTTAAATCTCCCGTCAGTGAGCCACGGCGTCCATTTTTGACGACATCACCTACCTGACTGGTTGATGATGGTTCACCAACCAGACACCAGGTGATTTTTTCCTGTCTTGCTTCCAGTGTTTCTACGACTTTTGGAGTGCCATTAATAAACGGACCCTCTTCATCACTGGTAATAAGAAAAGCAATCGAACCCTTGTGATCAGGATGGTCGGTCGTAAAGCGTTTCACTGCTGCCATCATGGATGCAATAGATCCTTTCATGTCAGCAGCCCCTCGGCCATACAACATGCCATCTACAATCGTTGGATCAAATGGCGGGGTATTCCATTTATCTGCAGGGCCGGGGGGGACAACATCGGTATGACCTGCAAAGCAGAACACTGGGGTGGTGGTACCTTTTCTGGCCCACAAGTTAGTCGTGTCATGGAAAACCAGAGGCTCAATGGCGAATCCCAGTGGTGCGAGAAATTCAGCCATCATCTGCTGACAACCTTCGTCAGCAGGTGTAACTGAAGGACGTGCAATCAGATCCTTAGCCAGCGTCAAAACAAGAGAGTCAGTCATGCAAAGTCCTTTTTAATCTATAGTAAAAATTCGTTATACGTTGATTCAGAAAAACCGATCAGCAGTTTTTTTTCAGATTCTAAAACCGGGCGCTTAATCAGCAGCGGGTATTGGTGCATCAATGCGATAGCATGCTCTTCATCATCTATAACTTTCTGTTCAGGGGATAATTCTCTGAAAGTTTTACTTTGCTTGTTCAGCAGTTTTTCCCAGCCGACTGATTTTGCCCATCTGGATATGGTGGTGTAATCAGGATGATTCAACTTAAAATCACTGAAATCAAAAGTAAGATTGTTTGCCCTGAGCCAGGATTGGGCTTTTTTGACGCTATCGCAGTTGCGAATACCATATAGAGTTACAGGCATGATCTATTCCAGCGTGTATTGGCGGGAAAGGGATTGAGCTAGTGCTTTATAGACATTGAAAACGGCGGTTGTTTTCGGTGTGGGCAGTCCTTGATCATCCAGGAAATACTCACCTTTGAAAACTAAAACGCCGGATTTTTCGGTTACGTCGGATACAGACATACCTGCAAGATAGTCATCATGTTCTTTCATTAGTTTATTAGCTAATTCAAGCAGAGAACTTTTGTCGATAGAGTGTTTATTATCCATGAGAAACCTCGAAGAATGCTGAATGAAACAAAACCGCACATATAGTGCGGTTTTGTCATAAGGCGATAGCTTAGAAAAATTATTTAACGATAACTTTCTTGCTGCCTTTAACTTCAACGTTTACACGGCGATCAGGAGCCAGGCAAACGATCAGGTCTTTTTTCGCTTTAACTGCGTTGCAGCTGGCTGGGCTAACTGGATCTGCTTCGCCGCGACCTACAGCAGTAATGCGGGTTGCTGATAAACCTTTAGCTGTCAGGAAGCTAGATACAGTCTTAGCTCGTTCCTGTGACAGTTTCAGGTTGTAGCCATCAGAACCGATACGGTCAGTGTAACCGTAAACTACGATGTTTTTGTCGTTCATTTCCAGAGTCTGGATCTGATTGTACAGTTGAGACAACGCAGTCACGCCAGCTGGTTTCAGTGTCGCTTTGTTGAAATCGAACAGTACATCTGAAGTCAGAGTGAAGGTTTTGGTTTCTTCAACTGGCTGAGGCGCAGGCGCTGGTGCTGCAACTGGTTCTGGAGCAGGAGCTGCAACTGGTGCTACTTCACTGGTACGGTCAGGGTAGTAAACAACATTAAACATTACGTTGTTGCTATCAGATTCACCTGTTTTTGCATCGCCGATACCATCGATGTGGCGGTAGCGTAATTGCAAATCAACTGGATCGTTAACACGATATGCCAGGCCAGCACCGAAAATAGGTGAAGTACCATGATCATCGGTATTGGTTGCTTCGTTGTCGGCCTTCCAGCGCATAACACCAACTTCACCCAACAGTGTCAGGTCGTCAGTCAGTGGGTAACTAGGTAATACAGACAGGTTTATGCCATGGGCTTTAAAACGGTCGCCGTTAACGCGTGCGTTACCTAACCAGCTGTAACCGGCTTCAGCACCAACATATTCGTTAAAGGTGTAACCGCCGAAAACCTGAGCAGCTGGTGTGCTGCTTTTAGTTGCAGAACCGATATCGCCCAGTTCTGAGTAATTGTTCCAGCCAAAACCGGTACCCAGGTATGCGCCTTCAGCGTCGTTAGCTGCTGCAGACATTGATACTGCAGATGCAACAAAGCCTGCAACTACAGATAAAACCACTGCTTTTTTCATGTTCTTCTCCAGACTAGACATGGGAAACCCCCATATTGTTAGGCGTCTAACATTATCCGCCTGTATATGAATTATGCAAGATCAAGAGTTTCATTTGCTGAAATGTTACGCGAAGCACAATTTTTATTTGTAGTTGCACATTTAGGGCGAGTCTAAGTATTTACGGATACTCAATTAGTGATTAATATGAGCCACTTTTATCGCATAATAAAAATACAGACTATAATAAAAACATAATAAAACGGAGCCGGATAAAGCTGTTTAACACCAAACGAGAGTTGCTATTTGGTAACAGTGAAATATTCGCAAACGCGTGAGGATATATATGAGTCTCGCTCCTGTGTCTGTTGGTCAGAAAATCCGTCATATTCGTGAAACTTTGGGGCTTAGCCGTCCAAAATTTGCTGAACTGCTGGGCGTGCCGCCAACTACACTTAAAAACTATGAATTAGGTTATCGTGAGGTTGGTGGTGCTTTCCTGGTAGCGTTGGCTCATCAGGAGGAGCTGCATAAATTCACGTTATGGCTGTTGTCGGATAAGATTGCACCAGAAATTGGCCAGATTAGTCCTGCCGAATATGTAGTGCAAAAATAACAACGTACATTAAAAAAGCCAGCATTTAAACTGCTGGCTTTTTTGTTTTCAGGGGAATTACCATTTTCGTTTTGGCTGGAACAGAACATCGAGATCGTCTTGTTTTTCCTGCAGCTCCTCACGCTCTCTTTGAGATACTTTTTCCTGTTGCTCATTGATATCTCTAAGTGTTGCGCGCATTTCTTCTTCGCTGGCAATCAGATAAGCGTCTTTATCCCGGATCACACTGAGAGCATTAATACCCTTGGTTAGCAATTGCTTAGCTGTGCCAATTTGATTCTGGAGCCGGGCTTCCATGGCCTTTTGCAATAGGTTAGCAATATTAACCTTTAGCATCATCAGTTCCAGTCGACGATCTTCTGCTGCAAATGATTGCGGGTCAATTTTTCCTTTATTATGTTCCAGGCGAACGATAGCTCTTAGCTTTTTGGCTGTCTGCAACATCTGGATTGCTTGACGGTCTGAGTCGGGTAAGCGAAAAGAGTTTTCATCACCTTTATAATTTTCACGTACATATTTCAGCTGGTTTTCTACATCCTGTATACGTTGTGCGATAGCACCAACATTAGGAGTGGCTTGTTGAAGGGTTCGAAGTGCATCAAGAATTCTTGTCTGCAATAATAAAATAAGCGTTTTGCTGTAAGGCATTCTGTTCACATTCAGCAAAATGTCTTCTGCTTCTTCGATAATGATTTTCTGTCTTGCAACGATTGCTCTGCGATCAATTTCCTGCTTTTGTTTATGTTGCTGAAAAATGTTGTAAGCAATCGTAAGGAAGAGCAATGCGCCGATCGCAAGTAAAACCAGAGTTAAAACCATACCGGCTCCATCAGATTATTTGGAATGCATTAGGTAAGTTGATACCGCTGCCATTTTACTGCTCATTTTAGCTGTATTGCATGGTCGGTATATCAATATCTTAATTTTTATACAGAAAAATACTGTCAATTGGTATTCGTTATCCTTTTATCGGTCATTTGCTGGGGAACTTTTGCTGTTTTTTGCTACTATCTGATAAAAATCAAAGGCATTGAATGTTATGAAGCTCCAGCAGTTGCGATATATCGTTGAAGTTGCGAATCATAGTCTGAATGTGTCAGCTACGGCAGAGAGCCTTTTTACCTCTCAGCCTGGAATCAGCAAGCAAATTCGTATGCTGGAAGATGAGCTTGGGATCCAGATTTTCGAGCGTAGTGGTAAACATCTTTCGCAGGTAACAGTGGCCGGACATGAAGTCATCAAAATCGCGCAGGAAATTCTGGCTAAAGTGGAGTCTATTCGTTCCGTCGCAGGGCAGTATACCAACCCTGAACAAGGATCATTAAATATATCAACAACTCACACTCAGGCCCGGTATGCATTACCTGATGTGATTAAAGGGTTCATAAAGCGTTATCCTATGGTGTCGTTGCATATGCATCAGGGATCTCCTTCTCAAATCAGTGAATCAGTTGCGAAAGGAACGTCCGATTTTGCGATTGCAACAGAGGCTCTGCATCTTTACGAAGATCTTGTCACGTTGCCATGCTATCACTGGAATCGTTGTGTCATTGTGCCTAAAGAACATCCTTTAGCTGCTCACTCTGCTCCGCTTACAATAGAAGAATTAGCAAAATATCCTTTGGTTACATATACATTCGGTTTTACCGGGAGGTCAGAGCTGGATGTCGCGTTTAGCAGGGCAGGGTTGGTACCTAAAATTGTCTTTACTGCAACGGACGCTGATGTGATTAAAACCTATGTGAGATTAGGGTTAGGTGTTGGTGTCATAGCAACAATGGCGGTTGATGTTGAGACAGATCAGGATTTAACTTTGATTGATAGCAGTCATTTATTTCAGCCCAGTACGACCAAAATCTGTTTTCGCAAAGGCATTTTTCTTCGCAGCTATATGTATGATTTTATTGAACGTTTTGCGCCACATCTGACGCGGGATGTTGTAGATAAAGCGCTAGCGATGAAAACCCCCTACGAGGTTGATTCGTTGTTTGCCAGCATGACGTTACCGACTTATTAGCATGCCCTTAAGGAGAAGCTTTATGATGCCAAAGCTTCTCCTCGGAAACAGATGAGATTACAGCGCTGTATGAAGAATTTCTTCGCATACTTCCAGAGTTACAGAACCTCTTTCACCGATACCTGTCATTCCGTGTTTTAGCAATTTTGCCGATACTTCGGGCAACTGAGCCGCAGTAATACCATATCGGGATAATCTGGTAGCTAATCCGAGTGATTCAAATAGCTCGGTTGTTTTAGAGATAGCTTGCTCAATTGCTTTCTCTGGATCAGCGTCATGGATATTCCAAATTCTGTCTGCGTACTGGAGAAGTTTTTCTTTTTTCTCTGCTCTGCGAACTAGCAATGCTGCAGGCAATACAATCGCCAGTGTCTGGGCGTGAGCAAGGCCGAATAATGCAGTCAGTTCATGAGCGATGGCGTGTGTACTCCAGTCTTGTGGTACACCCGCACCAATCAGACCATTTAGTGCCATGGTTGCGCACCACATCAGGTTGGCTCGACTGTCATAATCCTCCGGCTCATGGTAGCTTTTGATTCCGTCTTCAATGAGCGTTTTCAATATGCTTTCTGCAAAACGATCTTGTAAGTTAGCATTAACCGGATATGTCAGATATTGCTCCATGACATGACCAAAAGCATCCGCTATACCATTTGCGATCTGTGATTTAGGTAAGCTGAATGTGACAACAGGATCAAGGACCGCGAATTGAGGGAATACTTTCTCACTCGAAAAAGCGAGTTTTTCACTCTCGATACTGCTGTGTATTGAGACAGCCCCTGCATTTCCCTGAGAACCGCTGGCTGTTGGCAATGCGATTTGTCGGGTTTTTCGGCTAATGACTGCATGATGATTCATTTCTGAGCCAGTTGCAGGTAGTGTCAGGATGCAACCGAATGGGATAACCATCCTGATCCCTTTACCCTGGTTTTTTAATATTTCCCAAGGATCACCCAGCTCCCAGAAGGTAGCAGCAGAAATGAATTTTGCGGCATCAATCACCGAACCACCACCCACAGCCAGCATGTAAGTGATTTTTTCTTTTTTCGCGATAGCAACCGCCTGCATCAGTGTGTCGTAATCCGGGTTAGGTTCAATACCACCGAATTCAGTAATCTTTCTGCCTGCTAAAGCCTTTTTCACGATATCCATCGTGCCGTTAGCTATTACGCTACCGCACCCATACAGAATCATCAGACGCGCATCAGAGGGGATCTCATTACTGATTTTGGCGATTTGTCCTTTCCCAAATAAAATTTTGGTTGGGTTCTGATATTCAAAATTCAGCATATGAGCCTCCGCGATCTGAATAGTTTATGAACATATACAGTAACACTAACCGACTCATATCACTTTGTTTTCTGTTCTGTTTATAAAAATAACAGTGAGTTCACAAAATCAGGTACATTGAGTTGGTATGGTATCTACGTTAAGAACACGGGTTCTAACTCATTAATTGTGAACCAGTTTTATCAAAAATGTTGGTAGCGGAGAAAAAACAGTAGCAGAATAATTACAAATACCCACCACAATGCCGGTATAGCTCAGTTGGTAGAGCAGCGCATTCGTAATGCGAAGGTCGCAGGTTCAATTCCTGTTACCGGCGCCATTAAAATCAATAAGTTATTTATCGCATTCATTCCTGGAACCCCTCAAATCTCATTTTGCGTACTTGTTGGCGTACTTGTTTGGCAAGACATAAATCCTGTCTATTGTTTTTACTTCGCTTATGATTCAGTGCTGATTTTTATAGATACATCAGTGATAGCTTGCGCGAAGGAGAAGAAATTGGGCTTATACGACAGAATCAATAGCCAGATAGAAAAATCTCAGAACATCCATTCTAGGTTCATCAGTCTGAGGGATATTTATATACATCTAAAAAATCATAGACCAGAGGCAAGCAGCCAAGACATTCTCCAGGCTTTTGATGCTGAATATCGGACATTAGATCAGAAACCGGAACTTTATACATGGGATGGAAATTCTATGAATCCAGTTGGAGCCTACGTGCAATTTGGTTCAAAGCCTACTTCGTTTGAAGATCTTGGCAAAAATCTTCCAATAACCTGGGGCCGAGTGATTGCACAAATTAAAGATGATCCTATTAACCATCAATCTGCAAAGATTTATGGATTTGATAGATGTGAATTGAATATGGCGATGGACACTGATTTTCCTGAAGCACCTTGTGAACTGCGTGACTATAAAGCAGAAAATGCAGAGTTTAAAAATCAAATAGCAGAATTGCAGGATGTGATTAGGCAAATGGAACCAAGTCCACATGCAGAAAGACATGCTACCAAAAAAGCTGATGTTCTTAGCGCGTTGTTGTCGCTCCTGTATCGTCCTGATTTCTATGTTGATATCGAAGATATGCAACGCAAAATAAAATCGGGCGTTCCTGTGCTGGATTTGATTCGAGATGCACTACCAAGTCAAACCAGATTGGCTGAACTGTTAGACGAAAAAAGTCCTTTATTTTGGCCTAAAACTGGGAAACCGCCACTAGCTCTTCGAACTGTGGAATCCCATATATCAATAGCTATTAACCGGGTTAAAAAAGCTAAGTAGTCTGTACAGAGTAAAATTTTACTCTGTGATTTTTGCGGGTATGTGTGTGCTTTAATCGCCTGGTATCGACTTGATGCAAATAATTTCAACTCATATACAGGAGCATTTATGCACGAAGACAAAAACACCCAGGGCCGACGCATGATCATC
>SSEX01000109.1 GCA_008015085.1 Tolumonas sp.
GGACATAGCCATTCACATGATCATCATGCTGACGACCACGACCACGACCACGACCACGACCACGACCACGACCACGACCACGACCACGACCACGACCACGACCACGACCACTACCACGACCACGACCACGACCATCACGGTCATCATGATCTGAACAAAAAGGCGGCCTATATTCATGTGCTGACGGACGCGGCAACCTCGGTGCTGGCGATCTTTGCTTTGCTGGGGGGGTTATTGTGGGGCGCGGCCTGGCTTGATCCTCTGATGGGAATCGTGGGCGGTGTGGTGATCCTGTTCTGGGCATGGGGATTACTGAAAGAAAGCAGTCTGATCCTGATTGATGCCGATCGACAGAGCAAAATGCGAGAAGCAATTCTGGCGGCTGTTTCTGCACAGAAACTGGAAATCAGCGATTTACACGTCTGGCGTATCGGTGAGCAACGTTATGCCGCGATTATCGGGTTAGCGACCACGCAGACAGAATCTGTTTCAGCACTCAGAGACTCATTAGCTCAGATGGATAAACTGGTGCATTTGACGATCGATCAGGTCTGATCAGATCCAGTCATTACATGACGTTACCTGATGCTGCTTGTCTCTTTACTCTGGCAGAGTAATCATTTGTGCGTTTTTACGATGGTTATCATTCTGCCTGAGTTGGGATATTAAAATGGCGCGTCTGCGTGGTTGGTTGAGTGTGCTGGTTAGTCTGCTGTTACTGGGGCTGGCTCTGGGTGTTTTATATAATCTGGATCATGAATATCGCTGGCATGATGTTGTGACTCATGTTCAGGAAGTGCCTGCCTCTGTCATCATCAAAGCGCTGCTGTTCACTTTCGTGAATTATATCTTGCTGACGGGCTATGACTGGATGGCTATCCGACAGGTAGGTGCGAAAGTTCCTTATCCTAAAATCGCACTGACTTCTTTTATTGGCTACACCTTTTCCAATACGCTGGGTTTTTCTCTGTTAACTGGCGCCTCTGTTCGTTACCGGTTTTATACTGCAGCCGGATTAACACCGGGACAGGTGGCGAAAGTCATTGTCTTTTGCTCCGTCACGTTCTTTCTGGGGTTGTTTCTGGTGGGGGGCGCTGGCCTGCTGTTAGGGGTTAAAACTCTGCCGGCAGCATTGCCAATCCCCACCTGGATTTCCGGTTCGTTACAGACAATAGGTGCTGTGTGTGCGGCGATTGCTGTTGGTTATTTCCTGCTGGCCTGGCTATATCGTAAACCGTTAGTCTGGCGGGAATATCGCTGGAGCCTGCCAACAGCCAGACAGGCAGCCTGTCAGTTAGTGGTCGCGAGTTGCGACTGGTTACTGGCTGGGGCGATTTTCTATTCCCTGCTACCGGAGGATTCCGGTGTCTCTTACTGGTCGGTGCTGGCTGTTTTTGTTGCAGCCAACCTGATCGGGGTGCTGGCGCATGTGCCTGGTGGTCTGGGTATTTTTGAATCGATTGTGACGCTGGTGCTGAGCCCGTTCATGATGCCTGGCCATATTCTTGGCGCGCTGATCCTGTTCCGTATCACCTATTATCTGGTTCCATTCCTGATCAGTCTGACCATCTTTGTGGGCATTGAGTTATTACGTCACAAAGAGAAACTGAAACAATGGGTTACTCCCTTTCAGGGGATCAGTGTCATTCTTCCCCCCTTGCTCAGTATGGCGGTTTTTGCTGTTGGGGCGGTGTTGCTGTTTTCCGGCGCTACTCCGGCGGTTGCCGCGCGTCTGGGCTGGCTGGAAGAGGTATTACCTCTGCCGATTCTGGAAGTGTCACATCTGGCCGGGAGCTTGGTTGGATTTGCGCTGTTGTTGCTGGCGCATCGTTTACAACGGCGTTATGACTCTGCGTATATCTTAACGTCGATGCTGCTGGCGGCGAGTATGGTGTTCTCTTTGCTGAAAGGGCTGGATTGGGAAGAGGCCAGCTTATCAGCCATTATCCTGGCTTGCCTGTTACCTTGCCGTCATTTGTTTTATCGTAAAAGTGCATTGCAGAATGAGTCGTTCTCACTCAGCTGGACGCTGGCCATTATGGCGGTACTGCTGGGCACATTCTGGCTGATATTCTTCTCATATAAACACGTCGAATACCGTAATGAATTATGGTGGGAATTCACGCTGTTCCATAATGCGCCACGCTCCATGCGTGCTGGTGTACTGGTGGCGATAGTCGCTTGTGCTTATGGCCTGCATCATCTGTTGCGGCCATCCCGCATGCGACCGGATTTACCGACGCCGGACGATATGACACAAGCCTTCAGTCTGGTGCAGAAATACGGGCGAACCCAGGGCTATCTGGCACTGCTGGGGGATAAATACCTGCTGTTTCATCCAAGCCGGGAAGCATTCCTGATGTATGGCATTGAAGGGCGTAGCTGGATCGTACTCGGCGATCCGATCGGCCCGGAATCACACTATGATGAATTATTGTGGCAGTTCCGTGAACTGTGTGACAGCTATGATGCCTGGCCGGTCTTTTATGAAGTGGGCAGTGACCATCTGCCCCATTATCTGGATTTAGGTTTATCTCCGCTAAAATTAGGCGAAGAGGCCATTATCGATCTGGCCAGCTTTACTCTCGAAGGCAGTGCACGGAAAAACTTGCGGCAAACCTATGCCAAAACACAGCGGGATGGTCTGCGTTTTCAGTGGGTTGATGCCGGACAGATCAGGGAATATCTGCCTCAGCTACAGGCTATATCGGATGCCTGGATGGGCGAGAAGCAGGTTCGCGAAAAAGGCTTTTCTGTCGGCCGGTTTGATGAGTCGTATCTTTGTCGTTGCCCACTGGCACTGGCTATCTGTGACGATAAGCCTGTTGGATTTGCCAATGTCTGGACAACCGATAGCAAAACAGAATTGTCGATTGATCTGATGCGCTATGATCCGGAGCGTTCACCGGGTGGGGTGATGGATTTCCTCTTTATTGAATTGCTGCTATGGGGGAAGGCACAGGGCTATGAAACCTTTAATCTGGGTATGGCGCCTATGTCGGGTCTGCGGCGTCATCCTTTAGCGCCGTTCTGGAATAAATTAGGGCAACTTTTGTTTGCTAAGGGCAATCGTTTCTATAACTTTCAGGGGCTGCGTCGCTTCAAAGAGAAATATCAGCCACAATGGCGGCCTTGCTATCTGGTGAGCCAGGGGGGGCTACGGCTGCCTGCCATTTTGGCAAATACAGCCTCACTGATAAGTCGTGGCATGTTGGGTACTATCCGGAAATAGAGATTTCCATGACAAAAATTGGATCAACAATCATAGCGATACTATCGGCCTGTTTGTTTATGTCGTCAGTATATGCTGCACCGGCTACTTCGGTAGATGATTTACAGCTGGATCTGGTGCCTGTGACGCATACTGCTCCGGCGGATAAAGACAAGCCGATGGTAGTGTTCTTTACCGGCGATGGTGGTTGGGCGGAACTGGATAAAAAAGAATCAATCCGTTTGATGAAGTTCGGAATGCCTGTTGTTGGCTGGAGTACGCTGACTTATTACTGGCATTTCAAATCACCGGAACAGACTGCCAAAGATTTAGAGCGCATCCTGGCTTATTACAGCAAGGCCTGGCAGCGCTCAAGGGTGATCCTGGTCGGCTATTCTTTTGGTGCGGAAGTCATTCCATTTGCTATCAATCGGTTAGCACCGGAATACCGCAAAATGATTGTCGGCGGTGTGATGTTGGTGCCATCCACCAGTTCTGATTTTGAGATCCATGTTTCTGACTGGGTCAGTTCTGGCAACCTAGGCAAATATCCGACGCTGCCCGAGCTGCAGAAGATCCGTGATATTCCGCTGCTTTGTCTTTACAGTGAGCTGGAAGATGATGATCTCTGTCCGTTACTCAAAGATCAGAGCAATGTAAAACTGGTCCAGCTTTCCGGCGGACACAATTTTGGTAAGCAGTATTCACTGGTGTTTAAGCACATCCTGCAGGCGATGGCGCCGGTGATTGCACCATCTCAGAATTAAACAAAGTATATCTTCTGTTGTTATAGCGGATCTTTACTGAAGAATGCAGCGCCTGTTACGGCGCTGTTTTTTTATGGCTTTCCCAGATCTGAGGCGGAGGTAGTGGACAATCCAGACAGTAAGAAAGCATCTGGAAGATGCCGGCTTCCTGTTCGCAGATCTGTCCGTCCTGTTCTATCGCATTAATGAGCGCTTGCATAAACCGAAAACGGATAGCCGGACTGCTTAACTGGAGTTGATCCAGTGCGGTTCCTAATGCCTCCTGTGATGGTTGTTCTGCTTGCAGCTTCAGCGGGCATGGCATGGCCAGGGGCGCTGTGTAAACAGCAAATACTTCTTCAGCCTGCTGATTAGAACTATTGAGCAGAGCCAGATAACTGAACCAGATTTCCAGTGCAGCCGTGACCTCGGTAATTTCCCGGTACTGAATTGCCGGGCGTTTGGTCTGGCTGAAATGGGGGTGTAGCTGGTGTGTCAGCATCCGGTAAAGCAGCCATTCATGAAAGGATGTTTTCTGATCGGCCTGGATCAACGCCTGTAATTGGTCATGAAACTGCTGATACTGATCCATTGTCAGTTCTTTCAGTGCCGGGATCGCCAGCTCCACCAGTGCCAGTTGTAAACCAGAGGGAATGGCATACTGGGTTAATGCTAAAACGGCTGACTCTTCCTGCCCCAGTAAGTGCCGTTGTTTCAGTCGGGTGGTTAGATCTGAAGCCAGTACCAGACGATAGATCAGCAGACGAGCGTCAAACGCGGTACGGGCGGCGGTGACCAGCGGTGCGGGGAGTTTCGGCAACCAGTCACTGACGGCGGTCGGGTCATATAAAACAGGTTCTGCTCCGGTAGTCAGCGGTAATTCATCGGGAGTTGGTTTGGGTTGTTTCGGCATTTCCCACTGGTTGCTGGCCAGTGCACTCTGTGCCAGCAGCATGGCTGCCAGATCCTGATTACCGTTGGCTTTTTGCTGTACGGCGGCAACAAAACTATTTGGCAGAGAAGGTGCAGGTTCTTCATCCATCACGGGAAGCAGATTTGCGTAATATTGTCCGTCCCACTCTGGATCAAGACGGCGGATACGCTCTTGCAGCGGGGGATGACTCGCCAGCCAGCCACGGAAGTTCTGCGTGAGACCCTGACTGAAAAAAAGATGACTGAATGTCTCAGCCTGCGGATGAAACACCAGCGAAGCGTAGCGGTGTCCTCCGACTTTTTTCAGCGCATCTGCCAGAGGTGCTGAATAGCGGGTGAACTGAACAGCGGAAGCATCCGCCAGAAATTCACGCTGACGATTCAGTGCTGACTTCATTAATCGCCCCCAGACCGTTCCGGCGGCGCCGAGCAACATCAGCGTCAGCCCGAATAATGGCAATGCCGAATTGCCTTTGCCTTGCGATGAGGAACCAATGTGATGACGCCGTCCTGTTCCTTGAGATAACCAACGACCCAGTTCACCAAGAAACATCAGACTGCCGATAAGGGCAGCCAGTTGCTGATTTAACCGGATATCACCATGCTGTATATGACTGAACTCATGGGCAATAACAGCTTGTAACTCGTCACGGGAAAGGTAACTAATCGCACCCTGGGTAGCGACGATCACTGCATCATTGATCGACATCCCGGCCGCAAAGGCGTTGATACCGGGTTCATCATCCATCACATAAACGCTGGGAACCGGAGTTCCGGAGGCCAGTGCCATTTCTTCCACTACGTTGCGCAGACGCCGATCCCCCGGATCCTGTGTGTTGACATGCACATAACGCCCGCCAAGCGCCTCAGCGACCACCCGGCCGCCTTTGCACAGGCTGCTGTATTTCAGGGCTGTAATCAGAATCAGAACGGCCAGAATGCCGATGTTTCCGAGGATATACCAGTGCCAGAACTGGCTGTCGGTATTGATATAGACGACCTGACTGGTCATTTTCCACAGCAGTAAGCCAGCGAAAGTCAGGGCTGCGGATAAACTGACCAGCCCGGCAAAAAACAGAAACAACAGGCGGCCACTCAGCTTTTTCGCCTGATCCTGATAACGGTAAAAATCCATAACGAATTAAATGCCCTCAGAAACGGACGACAGGAGCCTGACGGTATTCCTGCGGGTATTCTATTTCCAGCAATGATGCATCAGCGGTGTGCCCAAACCGGTTTGCTACTACCGAGTTCGGGAACTGATTACGATAAATGTTGTAAGCAGTTACGCAATCATTAAAACCCTGTCGGGCAAAGGCCACCCGGTTTTCGGTCGCGGTCAGTTCTTCGGAGAGTTGCAGCATATTTTCATTGGCTTTGAGTTCGGGGTAGGCTTCAATTTGCACGTTAAGCCCCTGCAACGCACCGTGCAGTTGTTGTTCTGCTGTAGCTAATTGCTGCATTGCTGCGGAATTTCCTGGTGCGGCCGTAGCGGCTTTTAACCCGGCCAGAGCAGCATTACGGGCTTCAGTGACCGCACTCAGCGTTTTACTTTCATGTTGCATGTAGCCTTTGGCTGTTTCTACCAGATTCGGGATCAGATCGTAGCGGCGTTTGAGCTGAACTTCGATTTGGGCAAATCCGTTTTGATAGCGCCCTTTCAGGGTCACCAGCTGATTATAAATTGAAACCATCCAGAAGATGATCAGGAGTAACAGCCCCAATACCACGAGAAATCCGGTCATAATTTACATTCTTGCATGAAAAGTTAATCACACAGAGTGTAATGTAATTTAAATGGATTCGTCTTGGTCTTTATACAGAATGAGTGATGATACGGTATAAAACGGGCCCGGAAGGCACAGATGAGTTGGATATCACTGGTCAGGGGGTAATATATGTCTGACCTTCCGGATGACAGAAAAGAGGGGAAGTAAACTTCCCCTTTAAAAGGTGCAGAGCACTGCTAAAGTTACACGGGATTATTGAGCTGGAGCTGCTTCAGCTGGCTTAACTTCAGCTGGTTTAGCGGCTTTTTTCTTAGCAATTGTTTTGTGCGTTTTTTTCTTGGCAATGGTTTTGTGAACGGTCGTTGCTTTTTTATGAACTACTTTTTTAACGGCAGCTTTGGCTGGCGCAGCCGCTTCAGTTGCAGCAGGTGCTGCCGCAGAGACTTCATCAGCTGCCGCAGCAGCAAAAGATGCCAGACCAATAACACTCGCAACAGCAACGGCAATCAGTTTTTTCATCATCAGGTACTCCAGTATCAGGAAATCAGGTTATGGCGTTTATCGTGTGGCCATGAGGAAATACTAGAGCAGGGCGATCGGCGCTTCAGTGTGGAAATGGTATCGACGTGTAACTGATTGTACGGTAAACGGTCAGACCCAAGGTGCGGAGTCTGACCGGAAAGCAAGTCAGAGGGCTTCTAACCGGGCATAGGCAACGACCAGCCATTTACTGCCTGCTGTTGCGAAATTGACCTGCACGCGGCTTTGTGCACCAACCCCTTCGTAGTTCATTACTATTCCTTCGCCAAACGTCGGATGAAGCACCCGCTGGCCGAGTTTAAATCCGGTGCTGGCAAAGCTGTCCTGTAGTTTTTCCTGACTGAACCGACTCTGGGATTGCGCGGTGTTACTCCAGCTGACCTGTGTGCGCAGGCGGATCTCCTCCAGACAATCGCTCGGCAATTCTTTCAGGAAGCGGCTCGGGCGGTTGTAACTCTCTTTACCGTACAGCCTGCGGCTTTCTGCATGCGTTAAGTAGAGCTTCTGCATGGCTCGGGTCATGCCGACGTAGCACAGGCGGCGTTCCTCTTCGAGACGCCCTGGCTCTTCGGCACTTTGCATACTCGGGAACATGCCTTCTTCGACTCCGACCATAAATACCAGCGGGAATTCCAGCCCTTTTGCGCTGTGTAGTGTCATCAGCTGTACGGCTTCATCGAACTCATCGGCCTGCTTATCACCTGATTCGAGGGTGGCATGCGCCAGAAAGGCAGTCAGCGGACTCATATCCAGATATTCATCTGCCGGACGGAACAGGCGGGTCGCGTTGACGAGCTCTTCTAAGTTTTCGATACGGGACTGACCCTTTTCGCCTTTTTCGTTTTCATAGTGAGTCCATAAACCGGACTGACGGATCACGCGATCCACCTGCACATGCAGCGGTAATTCGGAGGTGTCGTTTTCCAGCTGATTGATGAGCGCCAGAAAATTACGCACGGCGCTGGCCGCACGCCCGGCCAGTACACCTTGTTCACACAACTGCCAGGCGGCTTGCCACAGACTTAAGCTACGGTCGCGGGCAGCTTCTCGGATCAGCCCCAGCGTACGATCGCCTATGCCGCGGGTGGGGGTGTTGACCACGCGCTCAAAGGAGGCATCATCGGTATGGTTGGCGACCAGACGCAGGTAAGCCAGCGAGTCTTTGATTTCCTGACGCTCAAAGAAGCGCAGGCCACCATAGATCCGATAGGGGAGCTGTTCCTGCATCAAGGCTTCTTCCAGAATGCGCGACTGGGCGTTGTTGCGATACAGCACGGCGGCATCCAGCAGGCTGTTGCCTTGATCCCGCCAGGCTTTCAGGCGCCCCACGACAAAACGGGCCTCATCGACTTCATTGTAAGCGGCATACACGGAGATGGATTCGCCCGCCACACCATCCGTCCAGAGTTCTTTACCCAGACGCGCTGAGTTATTGGCGATGAGCTGATTGGCGGCTTTCAGTATTGTGCTGGTGGAGCGGTAGTTCTGTTCCAAGCGGATGGTCTGCACATCGGTGAAATCCTGCATGAAGCGCTGGATATTTTCGACACGGGCTCCACGCCAGCCGTAAATCGACTGGTCATCATCACCGACGATCATCACCTTGCTGCTGTCCCCCGCGAGCAGGCGGATCCAGGCGTACTGAATGCCGTTGGTATCCTGAAACTCATCCACCAGAATATGGCGGAAGCGCTGCTGATAATGTTCGAGCAGATGCGGTTTATTCAGCCAGAGTTCATGGGCACGCAGCAGCAGTTCGGCAAAATCGACGAGACCGGCGCGATCACAAGTCTCCTGATAAGCCGCATAGATTTTCTGATAAGTGCGGCCAATCGGGTCATAGACATCAATATGATGCGGGCGTAAGCCTTCATCTTTTTTGCCGTTGATATAACTTGCGACGGCACGGGGAACCCACTGTTTTTCGTCCAGATTCAGGTTACGCAAAATGCGTTTCAGCAGTCGGAGCTGGTCGTCACTGTCGATGATCTGGAAATCTTCCGGCAGATTGGCATCGAGCGGATGTGCACGTAACAGACGGTGCGCCAGCCCGTGGAAGGTGCCAATCCACATGCCACCACGACCATAACCGGGAGTGTTGTCCAGCAGACGCTCAATACGTCCGCGCATCTCGGCAGCCGCTTTGTTGGTAAAGGTAACGGCCAGAATACTGTGCGGAGAAACCTGTTCAATCTGTAACAACCAGGCAATGCGGTGTACCAGCACCCGGGTCTTACCGCTACCAGCACCCGCCAGTACCAGCATATTTTGCAGCGGGGCGGCAACGACATCGCGTTGTTTATCGTTCAGACCATCCAGCAGGTAGGAAATATCCATCACAGCTCCAGCATTCAGCCATCCCTGATTGGCAGGGGTGGGTTTTTATACAGTAAAAAGATTATAACGGTTGTTGTGCTCAGACCCAACAGACAAAAAAGCCGGGGCGAGCCCGGCTGATGAAATAAACCCTGGATCAGACCTCGACCTGTACGCCCATTTCCACTACCCGGTCAGCCGGAACATGGATAAAGTCATTGGTGCGCAATGAGTTTTTACTCAGCCAGATAAACAGCGATGCACGGATCCGGGCCAAAATGGATCGATGTGACGGCAGCAGGGTTTCCCGCGACAGGAAGAAGGAGGTGGTATTCAGGTTAAACGCCATCCCTTTCATGGCACAGCGCCGGAACACTTCATAGACATCGGGTGTTTCATGAAAACCATAGGTGGCAGAGATCCGCCAGACGTTCGGCGACAGCATATCGATCTGAATGTGCTGATCCGGATCAACGTAAGGCACATCCTGGGTACGGAACGTCATCAGCACAATACGTTCATGCAATACATGGTTATGGTTGAGGTTATGCAGCAGTGCGTGTGGGATACCTTGCTGGGTGCGAGACAGATAGATCGCGGTGCCGGGCACTTTCAGAGGGTTCTCTTTTTCGACCATAGCGACAAAACTCTCCAGCGGCATACTCATGCGGCTGAGCTGACGCAACAGGAGGAAACGCTCCCATTTCCAGGTTGCCATTACAATGAACATCATGGCTCCCAGCATGACTGGCAGCCAGCCACCCGCGAAGAATTTAACCACGTTTGCCAGAAACAGCGGGACATCAATCAGCAGCAAACCGATAAGGATGATTTTGACTAAGCGCCGTGGCCAGTCCCAGTTATAACGGGCTACAGTACAAACCAGAATGGTGGTGATCACCATGGTGCCGGTAACGGCAATACCATAGGCAGCAGCCAGATTGCTGGATTCACGGAACGCCAGCACCACGATCAGGACGGCAATGAACAACATCCAGTTAATGAACGGAATGTAGATCTGACCCGCTTCCACTTCAGAGGTATGTTTGATGGTCATACCCGGCAGATACCCCAGACGCACGGCTTGACGGGTTAGTGAGAACACACCGGAAATAACCGCCTGAGAGGCAATAACGGTTGCCATGGTAGAGAGAATTACCATCGGGAACACCAGCCATTCTGGTGCCAGCATGAAAAACGGGTTGGCAATTGCCTGCGGATCACTGAGCAGTAGAGCCCCCTGACCATAATAGTTCAGTAGCAGAGCTGGTAATGCGACGGTAAACCAGGCCAGCTGGATAGGAAACTTACCGAAATGGCCCATATCGGCATACAGCGCTTCTACTCCGGTAATAGAGAGGACGACCGAGCCCAGCGAAAAGAACGCGACCATCTTGTGGTCGATAAAAAACTGGATCGCCCAGTGCGGATGTAATGCGGCCAGTACCTGCGGGTTTTTAAAAATACTGATGGCGCCTAATGTACCGAGTGATACGAACCAGATCAGCATGATTGGGCCAAACATTTTTCCCATACTGCCGGTGCCATGTTTCTGGATCATGAATAGCGCTGTCAGCACGATGATTGCTGCGGGCAGAATATAAGGCGTCAAAATGGGGGTGGCGACGCTGAGCCCCTCTAGTGCAGAGAGCACCGACATGGCCGGTGTGATCACAACCTCACCATAAAAGAAACCGCCACCAATCAGCCCAAGAACCAGCAATGCGGTTGTCATGCCGGCATAGGTATTACGGCCAGCCAGCGACATCAGCGTCAGAATACCGCCTTCACCACGGTTATCCGCCCGTAGTACAAAAGCCAGGTACTTGATGGAAACAACAATGATTAACGCCCAGGTAATCAGCGACAAGAAACCGAAGATCACGGCCTGAGACGGTGCTAACCCGACATGCGGAGAGAAACACTCTTTGAAGGTATAAAGCGGGCTGGTGCCGATGTCACCATAGACCACGCCAATGGCTGCCAGCGTGACAGCAGGCAGGGATTGCTTCTGATGTGCATCCATGAGGGTACCGGCAGTCCTTAACGTTCTATTCGGTCGAAATGAATAGCAGGTTCAGCTTCCTGCTGGCGAGGCACCGGTTGTGCCTGCTGATGTTCCAGATTTTCCAGATAGTCATGCACACGGAAACGTTTGTTGTGTGCCGGTGAGATTGGTTCTGGCTGTGGTTCCGGCTCTTCGGTATAACCAGAGAAGTCATCCCGATCCCGATTTAATCGGTTTCTATTGCGTCCATTTGTTCTGGAGGCTGACGGAGTGTGCGGGCGGCTTGCTGCTCCTGACGGCGAGGTGGTCTGCTTCGTCTGAGTTCTGGCGGTTGCTGTTTTTGGAGTACCAAAAAATGAATGCAGAAGCCAGCGCAGTGACAGTGTACTGATCACGATGATAGCGACACCTGCAGCGGCATACATCCGGCTGCTGCCAGTGGATGCAGCTTCAATCAGTGGTTGCCAGTCCGGCTGTTCATTCAGGCTTTGTTCCAGAACATCCGGGAACAGCATGCGTAACATAAATAAGACATCGGCCATCAGGGTAATAAGTACACCTGTTTTGAACAGGCCAGGTACCAGCAATAGCAAGACTCCGGCAACAAACAGCATGACGCCGCCGCCAATGAAGAGAGTATCGACAAATTCAGTGACTGGTACGGCATAAGCCAGTGAAGGCAGCAGCAGTAGGGAGCAACTGAACAGAAGTTTTCTGATTTTGTTCATACAACGTAACTGACATATTGAGGGTCTGTTGATCGGCGCAATACTAGCACAGAAGCAACCATAAAGCGCACCACTGCCGGAAAAAGCATCACCTAAAGAAGACAGAGCTGATCTTCGTGAAAAGAAAAAGGCTTTATATCAATGATATAAAGCCAGCACCGGCAATATGCCGAAAAGACCAAAACGACCCGTTTCCGGGTCAGAACCATCCATTTATCTCAAAGATCCGGTGTGGTTCCCTCATTTTGGTTGATGACGATCTTTACTTCTGCTCCCAGCCACCGCCAAGTGCTTTAAACAGGGTTACACGATTGTTGAGCAGTGCCAACCGGGTATTGACCAGTGTCTGTTCTGCCGAAAATAACGAACGTTGGGCATCCAGTAAGGTCAGGTAACTGTCGACACCTTTTTCATACCGATCCTGTGCCAGCTGATAGTAGGTCTTGTTGGCATTCACCAGTGCTTGCTGTGCTTCCAGTTGCTGACGGTAACCATCCTGCGACACTAAGCCATCTGAGACCTCTTTGAAGGCGGTCTGAATCGCACTTTCATAGTTAGCAATTTCGATTTTTTTCTGAATTTTGGTGACATCCAGTTCTGCTTCACGGCTACCCCAGTCGAAGATTGGCAAACTGATATTTGGCTGGAACAGCCAGGTACCAGAGCCGCCGTCAAACAGCTTACTCAGAGAGGTACTCATTGAACCAGCATTCGCGGTAAGTGAAACCGTCGGGAAAAAGGCAGCACGTGCAGCACCGATATTTGCATTCGCGGCTTTCAGCGTGTGTTCAGCCGCCTGAATATCCGGACGACGAGTCAGCAGGCTGGAAGGCATATCGGCAGCCAGTGGGGTCAGCAGAGTCAGATCCTGATCGGGCAGGCCGGTTGATAAACCGTCTGGAATTGAAGTCCCTAACAGTAATTGCAGTGCATTTTTATCCAGCATGACCTGTCGGCGATATTGCGCCAGGCTGGATTTGACGCTTTCCAGATTACTGCGTGACTGACTCAGATCCAAAGAGGATGAGATTCCTGCCTGATAACGCTGATCGATCAGCTGGTAGCTCTGTTCGTAGCTTTTGGCCGTTTGTTCTGCCAGACGCAAAAGATCCTGATCTGCCAGCAGTGTCATATAGGCGCTTGCAACGTTGGCGATCAGTGATAACTGTGTACTCCGCTGGGTCGCTTCCTGTGCCAGATAAGTTTCCAGCGCCTGATCTTTCAGACTCTGAACCCGGCCGAACAGATCCAGTTCATAAGCACTGATCCCGACAGTAGCGGTATCGGTATTGCTGATAGCATCATAAGCCAATTGGCGCGTTTGGGAGCCGGAGGCGGTGAGGGTTGGTAACTGCGCAGCTCGCTGAATACGGTATTTCGCCTGATAGGCTTCAACATTTAAAACAGCTACCCGCAAATCCCGGTTATTTTTCAGTGCGGTATCAATCAGTTTCTGTAAGGCCGGATCGGTAAATACCTGCTGCCACTCGGTGGCTTTTACGGCATTGTTGGTGACGGTTGCTGTATAACTGGCCGGAACCGGTGACTCCGGACGCTGATAGTCCGGAGCCAGTGAGCAGCCTGTCAGTAACAGGGAAACCAGGAACGCGAGAGGGCGTTTAGTCATGTTGTTTCTCCGCAGTAGTCGGTGCGCGTAATGAATGACGATGCTTACTGAAGTACTTCATTACCAGTACGAAGAAGCATGGTACATAAAAGATAGCAAGAACTGTGGCGGCGATCATCCCGCCAGTTACACCGGTTCCGATCGCATGGCGGCCACTGGCACCAGCACCGGAGCTGATCACCAGTGGCAATACGCCCAGAATGAACGCCAGAGAGGTCATCAGGATCGGGCGCAGACGCATACGAGATGCCTCAATTACGGCCTGACGCAGCCCCATCCCTTTATCAAACAACTCTTTGGCAAATTCCACAATCAGGATCGCGTTTTTAGCTGCCAGACCGATAGTGGTCAGCAACCCAACCTGGAAGAAGATATCGTTCGACAGGCCGCGCATGGTGGCAGCTGCGAGTGCGCCAAATATACCCAGCGGGACAATCAGCATGACAGAGAATGGAACGGTCCAGCTTTCATACAGCGCGGCCAGACACAGGAACACCACCAGTAATGAGATAGCGTACAGCGCGGGAGCCTGCTGACCCGATACCTGTTCCTGATAAGACATACCAGTCCATTCAAAACCAATACCTTCCGGCAGCTGGCTGATTAATCGGGCCATCGTTGCCATCGCGTCACCGGTGGTATAACCATCTGCTGCTTCACCGACAATCTCGATAGCAGATGACCCGTTATACCGTTCCAGTCGTGGAGAACCAAAGTCCCAGTGGCCTTCAGCAAACGCGGAGAATGGCACCATTTGCGACTGAGAGTTACGTACATACCACAGCTGCAGATGTTCCGGCTGCATACGGAATGGCGCATCGGCTTGTACGTACACTTTTTTCACTCGGCCACGGTCGATGAAGTCGTTAACATAGTTAGAACCCCAGGCCGTAGACAGAGTGCTGTTGATGTCGCTGACCGTCAGCCCCAGTGCCATCGCCTTTTCGTAGTCGATATTGATATTGTATTGTGGAGTGTCTTCCATCCCGTTTGGACGTACACGGGTCAGAGAGGGCTCTTTGGCAACCATGCCCAACAGTTGATTACGGGCTGCGACCAGTTTTTCATGGCCGAGACCGCCACGATCCTGCAGATAGAGGTCAAACCCGGTGGAGTTACCCAAAGCCGGTATACTCGACATGTTGAAAGCAAAAATAGTGGCTTCTTTGATCTGCGAGAATGCTCCCATCGCGCGACCGATAATCGCACTGGCAGAGTCAGCCGCCGCTGTACGTTCACTCCAGTCTTTCATCTTCACGAACGCCAGACCCATATTCTGGCCACTACCAGCAAAGCTGAAACCGGCAATGGTAAATACAGATTCCACGTTCTTTTTCTCTGCGGTATTGAAATAGTCAGAGACCTGATCCAACACCTTCAGGGTTCGTTCCTGCGTTGCTCCGGTTGGCAGCTGAACCATAGTCAGCGCTATCCCCTGGTCTTCCTCCGGCAGGAAAGACGTCGGCATCCGCATGAACAGCCAGGCCATTCCGGCCAGCAGAACGAAATAAATCACCAGCATCCGTCCACTGCGGGTCAGTACACGACCCACCGCTGTGCGGTAACGGCGGCTGTTACGATCAAACATGCGATTGAACCAGCCGAAGAAACCGGTCTGAATGCCATGATCACCTTTCGGAATAGGTTTTAAGATGGTGGCACACAGGGCTGGCGTTAAGATCAGTGCAACGATTACCGAGAGAGCCATCGCAGAAACGATAGTCAGTGAGAACTGACGGTAAATAGCACCGGTAGACCCACTGAAAAACGCCATTGGAATGAATACCGCAGACAAGACCAGCGCGATCCCGACCAGTGCACCGGTGATCTGATCCATCGACTTACGGGTTGCTTCGAGCGGCGATATGCCTTCTTCTGACATCACGCGTTCTACGTTTTCGACTACGACGATGGCATCATCCACTAGCAGACCGATGGCGAGTACCAGCCCAAACATGGTCAGGGTGTTAATCGTGTAACCGAACGTTGACATAATGCCGAATGTACCCAGCAACACCACCGGAACGGCGATTGTTGGGATCAACGTCGCGCGGAAGTTTTGCAGGAACAGATACATGATGAAGAACACCAGTATCACCGCTTCCACCAGCGTCTGTGCTACCTCAGAAATCGAAATATTGACAAATGTCGTGGTATCGTACGGATAAACAACTTTCAGGCTGGCCGGAAAATATTTGGACAGTTCCGTCATCTTGGCTTTCACCAGATTAGCGGTATCCAGCGCATTCGCACCACTTGCAAGATTGATGGCAATCCCTGACGCCGGTTTGCCATTATATCGGCTGACAGAGTTATAACTTTCCGCGCCCAGCTCCACTCGTGCCACATCACGCAAGCGAACCTGTGAACCATTGGTGTTTACTTTCAGCAGAATATTTTTGAACGCTTCAATACTTGTCAGACGTCCCTGACCGGTAATGGTGGCGTTGAATTGTTGTCCGGCAACGGCAGGTGCTGCGCCTAACTGGCCGACAGAAATTTGCGTATTCTGTGACGTAATGGCACTGGTCACATCGCTTGGGGTCAGGCTAAAACTGTTGAGCTTGTGCGGATCCAACCAGACACGCATCGCATACTGTGCCCCGAAAATCTGCACCGAGCCAACACCTTCCAGACGGCTGAGCGATTCTTTGATATTGGTAACCAGATAGTCACTGATATCCGCTTGATCCATACTGCCATCTTCAGAGATCAGACCCGCTACCAGCAGGAAGGATGAACTGGATTTTTCAACCGTCACGCCTTGATCCTGAACGGTTTGAGGTAGTGAACTTAATGCCTGTTGCACTTTATTCTGCACCTGAACCTGTGCCGTATCGGCATTGGTGCCGGCGGTAAAGTTCAGGGTGACGGTTACCTCACCGCTTGAGTCACTCTGTGAGGACATATACAGCAGATTATCGATACCGGTCATGTTCTGTTCCAGTACCTGTGTCACGCTGTCTTCCACAGTCTGAGCGGATGCACCCGGATAGCTGGCACTAATCCTCACAGACGGTGGTGCAATAGTCGGATACTGCTCAATCGGCAAAGAGTGAATTGCCAGCGCACCGGCCAGCATGATAACGATAGCGATTACCCACGCAAAAATCGGGCGATCAATAAAAAATCTGGACATAACGACTCCGCAGATAATTACTGTTTAGCAGTCTGATCAGCACCAGACAGTGATGCAACATCGACTACCTTGGCAGTGACTTTCATACCTGCCTGCACTTTTTGTGTACCATTGACCAGAACACGATCGCCGGCTTTCAGACCGTCTTTGACCAGCCAGTTATTGTTAATGCTGCGCACGGTTTCAAAACTCTTCTGCTCAACTTGCCCCTGATCATTCACGATCAACACGGTTGCATTACCTTTCGGGTCATGGCTGACTGCCAGCTGCGGAACCAGCAACGCTTCTTTCAGATTCGCTTCGCCCAGTTCAGCTCGGACGAACATGCCCGGCAGCAGCTGTTGTTCTTTATTGGCAAAAATAGCACGCACAGTCACACTGCCAGTGCCTTCATCGACGGTCACATCAGAAAATTGCAGTTTGCCGTTTTCTGAGTAGTAAGAACCATCATCCAGCAGCAGCTTCACTTTGGCTTCCTGCGGACCGGCTTTTTCCAGTTGACCTTCCGCCAGTGCTTTTTTCAGTTTCAGTAATTCGCCACTGGACTGGCTGACGTCGACGTACAGCGGGTTCAGTTGCTGAATGGTCGTCAGCGCAGTAGTTTGCTGCGCGGTGACCAGTGCGCCTTCGGTGACCGCGGATTTACCAATGCGTCCGGAAATCGGTGCTCTGACTTTGGTGTAATCCAGATTAATTTTTGCGGTATCAACGGCTGCTTTGGCCGAGGCAACATCTGCTATTGTCTGCTTCCAGCTGGCTTCCGCATCATCGTAATCCTGCTGGCTGACCCCTCTGGTTTTGATCAGGCTGCGATAACGTTCGGCTTTGATTCGTGCAATTGATTCTGATGCTTTGGCTCGCTCCCAGGTCGCTTTGGCGCTGGCCAGGCTGGCTTCATAAGTCGCCGGATCGATTTGATAGAGGGTTTGTCCTGCTTTGACATCACTGCCTTCACGGAACAGGCGCTTGATGACGATCCCGCCCACCTGAGGACGAACTTCAGCAACCCGGTAAGCACTGGTGCGGCCTGGTAACTGAGTGTGCAGTGTGAGTTCCTGAGCTTTTAGCGTGATCACATTGACTTCAGGCGCAGCCATAGCAGCTGAAGCCTGAGTTTGATCTGCCGAGGGATTGCAGCCAGCCAGCAGTAAGGTTGTGGTTAGTAATGCAATAGATGTGGTGCGGAATATGGTTGCATGGTGCAGCATGTTCACCTCAGAGATTTATAATGGCTATTTGACGTTGGATCACTATCTGAACAGAAAATTGTCACAGAACTTTGACTTACAAGAAAATTTGCGCCAAGTTTTGTAAAAAATTGAACGTTCATTCTATTTAGATTGCTCATTCTAGATTAGAATTTTTACTGTATCAATCAGGGACAGGGTAAAATCCTCCCCCTTTCTATTTGCGGACTATGCTATGAGCGAAAACACAGGGACTCCACCGGAATCAGAACGCGCTGTATTACGCAGAAATCAAGTGCTGGATGCTGCTGCCATCTGTTTTCGTAATCATGGATTTCATGGCGCCAGTATGGCTCAAATCTCTAAAACGGCAGGAATGAGTCCGGGTCATATCTATCATTATTTTGATAGTAAAGAAGCGATTATCGCTGCAATTGTAGAACGGGATCTGGACAAGTGTCTGGAGTGGACGAAAGTTTTCTCCAATTCAGACAACATCATGCAAACCATGATTGATGGCGTGGATCAAGGGGTGGAAGAAAACACCTCCCGCGACAATGCGGCACTGATGGCTGAGATCATGGCGGAATCAGCCAGAAATCCACAGATTGCAGAAACGGTGCAGCAGGCGCATAAAGTAGCCATTTCCCGGTTAATGGAATTGTTAGCCAAAGAGCAGCAGCAGCGGCAGGGCGTGTCGTCGCATGATGTTGCTGTTAAAGCTGAATTGATGGGGGCTATGTTTGATGGTCTGCTGCTTACATCTATTCGTAACCCGGTATTAGATAAAGCAGCAGTGACACAGTTGATGCGTCAGACCATCCAGTTTTTATTGACACTCTGACAGTTCGAGTTCTTTACTGAAGCAGATCTGTTGTGGTTGATGTTGTTGCTGCAGCATTTGTGCGAACTCATCTGCCGGCAGTGGAGGGCAACACAGATACCCCTGATAATAATCACAACCTTGTTGTTCCAGGAAGTCGAGCTGTTCTCTGGTTTCTACACCTTCGGCTAACACAGTGAGCCGCAGAGAATGCCCCATGGCAACGATAGTGGCTGCAATTTCCATGTCGTCCCGTTCATGCGGAATATCTTCCACAAAGCGTTTATCGATTTTCAGTACATCCAGCGGGAACTGCTTGAGGTAAGCCAGCGATGAGTAGCCGGTACCAAAGTCGTCGATAGCAATCCGGATCCCTTGCTGCCGCAGACCTTGCAGGATCTTGACGGCTTCTTCCTGCTGTTCCATCAACGCACTTTCAGTGAGCTCAAGTTCCAGATGCTGCGCAGGGAAACCGGTATTGTGTAAAATAGAACCGATCAGCTGCTGGACATCGCCGTGATGCAGTTGCAGAGGCGATAAATTGACGGCCAGATTGATCTCCGGCAAATGTTTATCCAGCCATTCACGGCCCTGTCGGCATGTCTCGAATAGAGCCCATTCACCAATGTTCTGAATCAGTCCCGTCTCTTCTGCTACAGAAATAAACTCGGATGGCGGGATCAGGCCCAGCACCGGGTCATCCCAGCGTAGCAATGCTTCTGCACCAATGATCTGGTTCGTGCTGATAGAGATCTGTGGCTGATAGAACATTTTGAATTCCTGGCCGGCAATCGCCCGATGCAGACGCTGTTCCAGTTCCAGACGTGCTTTGGCCTTGAGGTATAACTCTTCTGAGAAATAACGATAACCGTCGCGGCCATCATGTTTTGCCCGGTACATGGCTGTATCGGCCTGTTGCATCAGCTCCTCAGCCGTATGACCATGTTCAGGATACAGGCTGATACCAATACTGGTTCCTATCATGACTTCTCGCTCATTTGACAGTGCAAATGGCTGGTGAAGGGCGTGAATAATTTTTTCAGCCAGCAGTGAAACATCATCCAGCGACGGGTTATTTTGCAGTAATACCGTAAATTCGTCACCGCCTAACCGGCAGACAACATCACTTGCCCGCAGCTGATTGCGCAGGCGGGCAGCTACCTGATGCAGTAATTCATCACCATAATGATGCCCAAAACTGTCGTTTACGTTTTTGAAGTGATCCAGATCCAGCATCAACAGTGCAACGCGGGTATCGTTCTGGATCGCATTACTCAGCATAGATCCCAGTTTTCTGCTCAGCATGGCCCGGTTTGGCAATCCGGTCAGCGGATCATGCAGTGCCATATGTTCGAGCCGGGCTTCAGAATCTTTTAACTGACTGATGTCGGTATAAATACTGATGTAATAGAGTAGCTCCCCGTTACTGTCGCAGACCGGGTTGATACTGGACATCATCGGCAGCATTTCACCGTTTTGTTTACGGTTCCATAATTCCCCGCGCCAGAAGCCCTGCGCTTCCAGTGCGGTCATCATATTCTGATAAAATCCGCTGTCATGTTTGCCGGAGCGGAAGATCCGTGGCAACTGACCGATCAACTCCTCTTCCTTATAGCCGAACAGGTCAATTAATGCGCTGTTTACTTTGATGATTTTCCGTTCTGCATCCGTGATCATGATCCCTTGACGGGTACTTTCAAATACGATGGCAGCCTGCTGGAGCTGCAGTTCATCATTTTTCTGCTGGGTAATATCGGTCATTACACCGGTAAATCGCTGCGGTTTACCTTTACGATCAAATGAGGTCGTGACGTGGTTTTCTACCCACAGATATTGTCCGTCTGCTGTTCTGATCCGGCATTCCTGCACATATTCCCGCTTACGGGTTTCAATATGATGGATCACTTCTGCCCACACCCGCTGCAAGTCTTCCGGGTGCAGCAAATCACTCATGGTCAGCTTACCGCTGATGAAATCCTCGGCTTTATAACCCCAGCGTTGCACGTTGCTGGATACGTACTCCATTTTCCAGCTGGAGTTTGGTTGCCAGCGGAACAGAATGGTCGGGCTGGCATCAATTACTTCGCCCGCATTTTGTAATGCCGCGAGAGCGGTAGCCCGCTCTTTGGCTTGTCGCAACATATCGAGTGCATAGGTCACGTCCATGACCATGTCGTTCAGAGTTGCTAACACCTCCGGTGAAAAGAAGTCCGGGGCATCGGCATAGAGATTCAGTGCACCGATGACGCGGTTATTTTCCCGGATAACAAAATAGCCAGCAGACTGGACACCGGCGAATCTGGCTGCTTCATGAAACGGGCGGACGGATTCATCAGTCAGGAAATGATTCAGAATCAGATGAGAATTGTTGGCAATCGCCCGATCCGTTGGAATAAGCACGCGCGGCTCACAGCCAGTGTTGATGCGAACTTGGTGGCGGTATTCATCGACAAACTTCAGAAAGCCATTATCGCGACCATAACTGGCTACGTTCGGACCATCATCGTATTCCGGTAGGCTGACCCAGGCGAAGACAAAACCGCCATTTTGGACGGCGATACGGCAGATATTCTGCAATAACGCCAGTGGGTCCTGACTTCGGACAATGGCCTGATTAGTCTGGGATAACATGTCATAGAGATTATTCTGGCGAATAAGGCGAAGCTCACTGTTTTTTCGCGCAGAGATATCTTCAATAACGTTTATGGCACAATCAATCGTTCCATCCGGCCGGCGGACACAGCGGGTGTCGATCAGGGCATATAAGATTGATCCATCCATCCGGACGAAGCGTTTTTCACGGCGATAGCCTTGTGTTTCACCGGATTGCATTCGGGCCCATTCCCGGATATCCGCATCTCTGTCATCCGGATGTGTCAGCGCTAACAAGCTGAGTTCTGATAGTTCATCGCGTGATATGCCGAATAGTGTGACCAGATGATCATTAAAGCGTAACCAGCGGCCGTGAGGATTGCTGGTAATAGCCATGCCCAGCAGAGGTAAATCAAAAAAATGGTGCAGCAGGCGATCTCTTTCGGCCACGCAATTTGCCATATCCTGCTGGTGCTGGAGATATTGCTGACGCCAGACAAGCAAGAAGAAAATGCTGACAGTTAACCCGGTAATAAATGTGGTCAGTGTTACCCAGAATGTGATGGCATCAACAGGCAGTATGCTGTCAGGAGAGGCGACAGATGCAAAGCGATGGCTGGAGAAGTAGAACCATGCCACCGACAAAACCGTATAAAACAGCATGATCCGGGTTGCTGAACGCAACGGGATCTTTGCGGCAATGCTACTCATGATGATAATACCATCCTTGCTCTCTTAAATTTCTTATAATCGTTTGTGAAACGCTGCGTGCGACATAATACCTGTTTTTGATCAGACTAAACGCGACCTGCTCCAATTTTTAAATAGCCAGCTGATAAATATTTCAGGTCAGTACCAGCGCCCATCATTTTTTATCCGTATTCTGCCGAGGTCATCTTTGGTACCGAGCCATTCCAGTGATGCCCGGATGTCGTCTGACAGCTCACCACCCGGTGTCAGGGTCGTCTGTAACTGATAAGTGCCTGCTGAATTTAAACGCAACGTCAACTGACTTTGCAGCGCCGCAGATTGCTGGTTTGCATTCAGTTCTAATGTGTCATGCCGAGGGCAATGCAGAGAGGCATGTACTGAATTCAGTGGCAGTTCTCCGGCCGGTGTTTGCAGGCTGGCCGACTGCCACTCGGCCTTGGCATCAGCTAATGCCAGGCATTGTGCTGTATCAAAACGCAGCTGGCCGATATTCAGGTGTAAGGTGCCTTCAACTTGAGCTGGCAGCGGATAAGGCAGTTGCTGCTGTAACGCCGTGGCGGGTATGCTTAGAGCTAACTCATTGATCTGCCATGAGCCACGCCAGCCAATGTCTGCATTTGCCACCAGCGTGTCAGGATCGTGTATGCTCACCGCAACAGAAGGCATTCCCAGCCATAAACGGCTGAAAAGGATATTCCAGTGTACCTGACGCAGTGACAGGCCTTGCCAGTGTAATTCGCCGATTTCACCTTGCCAGAGCGTACCGCGAATGTTCATCAGGGTGATATTTTGAGGTAGCGGAAGATGTGTTAACAGAAGGCTGGCCGGCAGCGTTACAAGCAGAAAAAACAGATAGCTGAGCAGAAACAGCAAGATAGCCTTCCGCCGACAACGTCGTTTCGGGACAGACATACTGTTATTCACCATCTCTGCCTAACAGCAGACGTTTTATCTGCACATTGCCGGCGGTATCTGTCGGTTGTAGTTCAATTTGCCGCACGGTGATGCCATAGCGTTGCTCCAGCATATCCAGCCAGCTTAATAGTTTCGCAAAACTGAGACTGTCGAGCTCAACCTGTGTGGTATCGCCCTGAGGTTGTACCCGCTTTAACATGATCTGATAGTGCTGGCTGCTGACTGAAAGTGCACTCGCTATATCAGTGTGCAGTTCTTTTGCCGGAGCGACCTGTTTCATTTTTTGCAGTAATGGTGCTTGCTGATGCATCCAGTCTAACTGCTGCTGTAGTTGTTGCACCTGCTCCCGGCTGGTTTGCAGATGCTGCTGTAGTGGTGACCAGATGCTGTGATACAGCGAAATGAGCAGCAACGCCAGTCCGCCGGAGAGCACGAGCCGGCGTTCACGCAGGGTCAGATTGTTCCACCACTGTTTCATGCTTTACTCCTTATGATCAGGGTACCGCTGGTCTGTCCGCCCTGATTCTGCATGTTGGTCATCTCAGCTGTGAAAACTGAAGCAAGTTGTGTCCGGAGTTGATCAAGCACACTGAAATTTTTTGCTGTCACCTGCAGACGGAATTCCTGTTTTTCAGCATCAAACCGTAACTGCTGTAATTCTACCCCGGCACTTTGGGGTAATTGCGGTGCCAGTTGTGCCAGCTGCTCCAGAAAACTGTTTTCCTGCGGCGCTGACTGTAATGCCTGCAGATGTTGTTTTAACTGGGCGCGGGGATTAACCACCCGCTTTTCGGCCGGAAACAGGGTCCGGTACAGTGACGTCATTTGTTGTTGTAATTGTTGTTGTTGCTGTTGCAACCGGTAATATTCTACGGTCTGTCCGGTGAGAAATAACCCAAGGCAGAGCCCGGCCAGGATGACGGGCAGACGCCATTGCTGCCACTGCTGTTTCCACTGTGATACTTTCCGGAATTCCCCTTGCAGCAGATCTACCCGTTGCGCCGGCAGTTGTTCGGCCAGCAATTGCAGTGGCAACTCACACAAGGATACCGCCCAGCTGGCTGTCAGCTCTGGCGGTGGGGGGGTGTAACTGTGCAGCAC
>SSEX01000102.1 GCA_008015085.1 Tolumonas sp.
GGGTCTGTGACCGCAGTTGGTAACGTGGGGCCAGGGCTGGGAGCAAAAATTGGCCCTCTGGGTAACTTCACAGGGATACCTGATGCAGCTAAATGGGTCCTATCAATAGATATGATGTTAGGCCGTCTGGAGATTCTGACGGTCGCTGTTTTGCTCTTTCCTTCTTTCTGGAAGGATTAAAAACAAAAAGGCCACATGTATATGTGGCCTTCAGTTCATCACTGAAATTTATTTTGTGCAATCCGTCACGATCGGAATTTCCAGCCCAAGCAAATCACACATTCTTTCTTCATCACGCACTAAATCTGCCAACGTAAATTCAGCCAGTACAGCCATAAACGCACGCATTGCCTTGCGCATGATCGACTGGAAACGACACCCCGGAGATAATCGGCAACCTTCGCGCTGGCAATCCATCAGACAACTCATATTTTCCATATCAGCAATCAGATCGCCAAGATTGATCTCTGCACTGGCACGGGCTAACCGGATGCCGCCGTGTTTACCACGGATGGTATCGATATAACCTTTCATTCCCAACTGATGCACGATTTTGACAACATGATTACGGGAAATTGAAAAACGATCAGCCACTTCAGTAATCGTGGATAGATGCTGTTCCGGTTGTAATGCCAGAAACACCAGCGTCCGTAACGCGTAATCCGTAAATAAAGTCAGCTGCATATACTATCTTTCTACTCAACAAGCCCCGCTCTGATGCGTTCATATCTTTCAGAGTGAGATCACAACGATTATGTATGCGATAATATAGCGGGCTGAAGTTTTGCTTCTTGATAAAAGATCAACTTTTAGCAAGTTATCCACATTTTTGTCGCTTATCTGACAAGAATATCAGTTATTAACTACTCATCCTGATGAGTCACTGTGACCGGCTATGTTACACATCGCATTGTATGAACCTGAGATCCCGCCTAATACCGGCAATATTATTCGCCTCTGCGCCAATACCGGCTATTCCCTACACCTGATTGAACCCATGGGCTTTGCCTGGGATGACAAACGATTACGCCGTGCAGGGCTGGATTATCATGAATTTGCAGATATAAAAAGACACGTCGATTTTGACGCTTTTTTAAGCTCAATTGGCGACGCGCGGATCTTTGCATGCACAACCAAAGGCAAAACGTATCCCTCAGAGGCCGGATTTCAGGCTGGTGATGTTTTACTGTTTGGCCCGGAAACCCGTGGCTTACCAATGTCGATCATTGAAAGTCTGCCAGAGAGCCAGCGATTACGGATCCCCATGCTACCACAAAGCCGCAGTATGAATCTGTCGAATGCGGTATCCGTGTTTGTGTATGAAAGCTGGCGCCAGTTAGGGTTTCCTGGCGCAGTATAAAGTTTGTTCTTAGTAAGCCACTTAAGTGGCTTACTGACTAAATGAGAGGATTACATCCAACCACCATTGCGGATCACACCTACCGCTAACCCTTCAATACTCAGCTGTTCCTGCGTCAGATCGACAATGATCGGCTCCAGTTCTTCGTTTTCAGGCAACAATCGAACAACATTACCTTTTCGCTCAAAACGCTTCACCGTTACTTCATCGTCACCGACTCGCGCCACCACAACCTGGCCATTATTTGCTTGTGTGGTTTTATGCACCGCCAGTAAATCACCATCAAGAATACCGATATTTTTCATGCTCATACCATGAACCCGAAGCAGATAATCAGCATGTGGATGAAATAATGAACCATCAATCTGGTAATGCGTTTCAATATGTTGCTGCGCCAGAATCGGCTCCCCTGCAGCCACACGACCAATCAGTGGCAGCCCTTCTTCCTCATCTTCCAGTTCCTCAGTGAGCAGCTGGATTCCCCGGGATGTGCCCGGCATCATACGGATCACGCCTTTGCGAGCCAGAGCTTTCAGATGCTCTTCCGCTGCATTGGCTGATTTGAAACCAAGCTCAGAGGCAATCTCGGCACGGGTCGGAGGCATACCAGTCTGTTGAACAGATGAACGGATCAAAGCCAGAACTTCGGCCTGACGAGGAGTGAGTTGCTTCATGGAATAAGCCTGTGTTTTTATACAGATAACTGTGAGTATATACAGTTATCTGATACAAGCAAAGTATGAACAGGAAACTTTACGCGCCAATACTAAAAACGATACCAAGAAAGACCAGCATTCCTACCCAATTATTATTCAGAAAGGCCTTGAAACAGGCATCACGCTGCCGCTCCCGGATAAGCCACTGCTGATAGAGAAAGAATAGCGCTGCTGACAGCAGAGCAAGATAATAGACCCCGCTGAGATGTTCTACCCAACCGACCAGTAACAGCAGTATGAGCGTACCCAGCTGTAAGAGTGCGATATAACGTTTATCGTTCTGCCCAAAAAGGATTGCTGTCGATTTGACGCCAATTTTCAGGTCATCATCCCGATCAACCATGGCATACATGGTGTCGTAGGCAATCGTCCAGAGCAGATTTGCGATAAACAACATCCAGCAAGTCAGACTTAATTGTTCAGTCACAGCGCCATAAGCCATCGGGATCGCCCAGGAAAACGCCATTCCCAGCACCAATTGGGGCAATGAAGTGACACGCTTCATGAATGGATAAATAGCAGCCAGGAGCAGCCCACCTACCGATAAATAGATGGTAAAGGTATTAAGCTGCCAGACCAGAGCAAAAGCCAGCAGCACCAGCAGACTGAAGAAAAGTAACGCCCGCCAGGTTGTCAGCCGGCCTGAGGGTAAAGGCCGGGATGCAGTACGCTTAACATGCCCGTCAAAATGGCGATCCGCATAGTCATTAATGACACAGCCAGCAGAACGCATGACAAATACGCCAGCCGTAAAAATCAAGATAAGTGCAAATGACGGTACTCCCCCAGATGCCAGCCACAGCGCCCATAAGGTTGGCCAAAGCAGTAACAGTGAACCAATTGGTTTATCCAACCGGGCCAGTTGCCAGTAAGGTTGCCACTGGGCGGGGATCACGGACATCATTGTTTACACTCCATACATCGGGTGGTCCGGTAAAAAGACTTCTGTTAAGCGTAACTGACAGGAACGGTATTGTAATGCACAACGGCGTCCCCACAGTGGTTTCCGTGCCGGACATCCCCATTTTGACAGTATTTGGCAAAATTCGGTATTTTCAGAAAAATCAGCCAGTTCAAACGATCTCGCTATGCGAGGGGCTTCCGCGAACAGCAAATGGCCTAATGGTTTATCCAGCCAATTCAGCAATTCTGATTCCTGCTGTAACTGCTCAGCGGTCACTTCTGTAAGCCCCCAAATCCAGGGACGCAAACCGTCGCACAGTAAGACTTGCCGTATCCGTACATCAGAGACATTGTCAGCCGCAGGCTGCCAACCCTCCGTCAATAACTCTAATGATAACTGTTGGGCAGATTGTTCTAACCGAGCGGTCAATGACCCTGTATGCTGCAACCAATGCAGATAGCTTTCCGGTAACATTGTCTCTGTGGCCAGCTGCCAGCGCAGATGGTTCAACGCAGAGACAGCGTAGAATAGATCGCGTTGTCGGGTGATCTTGCTTGACGGGGCAGCATTTGCCTTGAACAATTTACTTATCATCTATTAATCGAATTCGCCTTCAGGATCCTGATATGACAAAAATGGCCCGTTTACTTTTCCTCTGCTGCCTGTTTCCCGCCATGGCATGGGCATCCGAAGGTGGCGGTGAAGGCGAAGGCGGCGGTGAAGCCGTTGACCCGAACAAGCCAGTGATCTCTTACTTTTCCTTAGACCCTGAAATTATTACTAATTACATCACAGCCAATAATGATATGGGATATGTCCGCATTAAAATTGAGCTGATGGTCAACAGTGCGGCAGACCTGGCACTGGTACAAAAACATGAACCATTGATCCGAGACACCATCAACGATGTGCTGGGTAAAGAGACCGTTGAGCGGATCCGTTCCCTGAAAGGGCGCGATTTAATCCGCAAAGAATGCCAGGATAAGGTCAATGAACGTTTGCTCAAAGAAACCGGGAAAAACCTGGTTCGGGATCTGATCTTCACCAACTATCTTTATCAGTAATTCCCACCTTTATGCGGGACAGTTTTACGACTATCCCGCCACCCTTGAATCAAGCCAACACCCAATCCACCAGCATGAGCCAGATTGGCCGTATTAAAGCCAAGTACATTCGTAAAGCCTAGAACCAGCCAGACCAGCATAAAAATAAATAATCCATGAGAAACTGTCTGTTGCGATGGATCATCCACTGACCGTTCTCGTATCCAGAGATACCCCAGCAACGCATACGTCACGCCCGAAAGCCCGCCAAATGTATTACCAGAAACCATGGCCTGCATAACATTCGGAATCAACGATCCGGATATCAGCACAACAGCCAGTTTAACTAAACCATATCGCTGCTCAATCCGCCCGCCGAGGTACCACCACCAGGCCAGATTAAATAACAAGTGCAATACGGAGAAATGTAATAACACCGGCGTCACCAGGCGCCAGATCTGACCACGTTGCCATGGCCATTCAAACGACAGCAGATGCTCTACCGGAATAGCCAGCCAGTACAGCAAAAATACGACCAGTATCAGTAACGAGACAATCAGTGTCAGTGGTTGTGCCTGCAGCATCAGATCTGTTAACAACGAAGAATCTGCCGGTGAATGCCAGTTGGCTGTTTTTTCCTGCTGCCAGGCGGCATCACGGTAACGGACATGGTGAGGCTCTCGGATAAAACGTTGTATTTCGGATTCAGCCTGTACCAGTTTCTGCTCATCCGTCAGAAAAATAGCCGAACCAGTTTCCGAGCTTTGAAGCTGACAAGGTATGCCCTGTAATTGCAGATAATCTGCCAGCATCTGTGCCAGCCGGATATCATTCAATTCAATCAGTTTAATCATAACGCTGTATATGGATAGACATGGCGCCACCCTTCAAAACCACCATCGATACTGTATACGCTTTTATAGCCGATGCTGGCGAGGTAATTAGCTGCGCCCTGACTGCTGTTACCGTGGTAACACATTACCAGTACCGGAGTCTCTTTTGAAATCTGTTGTGTGAATTGTGCGAGATTATCATTCGTCAGGTGGTAAGCACCTTCAACGTGGGCAGTTCTGAACGATAAGGCATCGCGGATATCCACCAGACAGACCGGCGGTTGTTTCAGCAAGGCAGCCGCCTGCTCAATAGAAATGCGGGTAAACTGTGTCATCACTAGCTCCTTACAGGAATAGTCACAGTTTACCCGATTGTTATGAAAAAGTTATAACTTTGCTACTGTTAACCACCGAGATAAGCATTGCGTACGGCAGGGTTGGCAAGCAGCGCAGCCCCCGTGTCTTCCAGCACAATACGACCCGTTTCCAGTACATATCCACGATCAGCCAGACGCAGAGCCTGGTTCGCATTCTGCTCGACCAGGAAAATCGTCATGCCTCGTTCTTCACGAAGTTGCTGAATAATGTCGAAAATCTGCTGGATCACGATCGGTGCCAGACCCAGTGATGGTTCATCCAGAAACAACAGACGAGGTTTGCTCATCAGCGCGCGGCCAATCGCCAGCATCTGCTGCTCACCACCGGACATGGTGCCCGCGCGTTGATTAATACGTTCTTTCAGGCGAGGGAACAGATTGAACACCTCATCCATCAGGGCAATTTTTTCCGCTTTATCATTGATGAAGAACGCGCCCATACTGAGGTTTTCTTCCACCGTCAGACGGGAGAAAATACGGCGACCTTCCGGCACAATCGCAATATCTCCACGCATGATGGCGGAAGTAGTATCCTGAGTGATATCACGGCCTTCAAACAGGATCTGGCCCTGCGATGGTTTTGGATCACCGCAGATAGTCATCAGCAAGGTGGTTTTACCAGCACCGTTAGCACCAATCAGGGAGACAATCTCACCCTTTTTGATGTGCACACTAACATCAGTTAACGCTGCAATCTTACCGTAGAAGGTAGAGACGTTTTTAATTTCTAACATCGGCTATCTCCTATGATTCGCCCAGATAGGCCTTGATAACGGCCGGATTGTCGCGCACTTCTGCCGGTTTACCATCCGCCAGCGGCGTACCCTGATTCACGACATAGATGTAGTCAGAGATGTCCATAACCAGCTTCATGTCATGTTCAATTAGCAGTACAGACACATCAAACTGATCACGCAGCTGACGGATCAGATTGTTCAGATCTTCCGTTTCTTTCGGGTTCAGACCGGCAGCAGGTTCGTCCAGCATCAGGATCTTCGGCTGAGTACACATGCAGCGTACAATTTCCAAACGGCGCTGCTGACCATAAGCCAGATTACCGGCAGAACGGTTTGCCAGATCGGTCAGACCGATGGTATCCAGCCAGAATTTGGCACGTTCCAGTGCTTCACGTTCAGCACGGCGGAAGGCCGGCGTTTTCAGCAAACCAGCCACAAAGTTCGTATTGATGTGACGATGCTGTGCCACCAGCAGATTTTCCAGCACTGTCATTTCTTTAAACAGACGCACATGCTGGAAGGTACGCACCACACCCTTGCGGGCGATTTCATGCCCAGGCAGACCCTGAATTTCTTCACCATTGAAACGGATCAGACCGTTCGTGGGCTTATAGAAACCGGTCAGGCAGTTAAACACCGTGGTTTTACCCGCGCCGTTAGGGCCGATAATAGAGACGATTTCTTTTTCTTTCAGCTGCAGCTTGACGCCATTCACCGCCAGCAGACCGCCGAAACGCATAGAAAGGTTGGAAACTTCTAACAATTTACTCATTTCGGCAACTCCACATGATGACGAGTCATTGGCACCAGACCCTGTGGACGCCACAACATCATAACTACCATCAGCAGACCAAACATCAGCATCCGGTATTCATTAAAGGCTCGTAATTCCGGTAATACCGTCATAATAATCGCCGCCAGTACAACACCGGCCAGAGAACCCATACCACCCAGCACCACAATCGCCAGAATGATAGCTGACTCAATGAAGGTAAATGATTCCGGGCTAATAAAGCCCTGACGCGCCGCAAAGAAGCTACCAGCAAAACCGGCAAACGCAGCACCGATCGCAAAGGCAGTCAGTTTGATGACAGTCGGGTTCAGCCCCAGTGATCGACAGGCAATTTCATCATCACGCAGTGCTTCCCAGGCACGGCCCAGCGGCATACGCAGCAGACGCTTGATGACCAGTAAAGTAAACAGCACCAACGCTACCGCCATCAGATACAGGAAGACGATCTTGTAGTTGGCATCATAACCAATGCCGAAGAATTCGTGGAACGTGTGACCACCTTCTTCAGTGGCTCGACGGGAAAATTCCAGACCGAATAGTGTCGGTTTCGGAATACCCGAAATACCGTTCGGACCACCGGTGATGGTAGTCAGGTTATTCAGCAGAATACGGATAATCTCACCGAAACCCAGTGTCACAATCGCCAGATAATCGCCACGCAAGCGCAATACCGGGAAACCCAGCAGGAAACCGAACAGAGCCGCCATGCCCCCGGCTATTGGCAGACTTTCCCAGAACGAGAAACCCAAATACTGATTCAGCAAGGCGTAGGTATATGCACCTATCGCATAGAAACCAACGTAACCCAAATCCAGCAGGCCAGCCAACCCGACCTGAATGTTCAGACCAAGGCCCAGCATCACATAAATCAGGATCAGAGTGCCTAAATCCAGCATGTTACGTGAAGCAAAAAACGCAATGGCGATAACTCCAGCCAGAACCAGCAACTGCAGCACCTGATAAAGACGAGGATTCTCTGCTGTCGTCGGCAATGATAACGCAGGAACGTTTTCTTTTACTGCTCCCCAGGCTGCACCGATCTGATCACGGAACAGCTGGAACAGGAAGACTACAACAACAGCAATAGCCACCATAGGGCCATTTTCCTGCAAACGGCTCACCACGGTAACGCCAACACCTTCGGTCTGAAGCTGATAACAGAACAACCACAGTGACAGGATCAGCGTCAGCAAACCGGCAACAGAGGCCTGTTTAAGATGCTTCATACTTTTTCTACCTCTGGACGACCTAAAATGCCTGTCGGCATGAGTAACAGAATGGCAATCAGCAGACCAAATGCCACTACATCTTTATATTCAGAGCTTAAATAGGCTGAAGTCAGCGCTTCTGTCACACCGAGGATCAGCCCGCCGATCATTGCCCCAGGAATCGAGCCAATGCCGCCCAGAACCGCAGCCGTGAACGCTTTCAGACCAGCCATGAAACCCAGCGATGGGTTAATTACACCGTAATATAAACCCAGCAGAATACCGGCAATCGATGCCAGTGCAGCGCCGATGACGAACGTCAGTGCAATAACATTATTGGTATCAATCCCCAGCAGATTAGCCATCTTGATATCTTCCGCACAGGCACGACAGGCACGCCCCATCCGTGAACGACCAATGAACTGAGACAAACCATACATAGTGATAAAGGTAACCACGAAAATGATGATCTGCATGTACGACAGGCTCGCCGCATCATTAGGACCAAACGAAATGCCGCCCTGCACCAAGGATGGCATCGCAATATCACGTGATCCCTGCGCAAAACGCACCACGTTCTGCAGGAAAATAGACAACCCAATCGCCGAAATCAGCGGGATCAGGCGATTACTGCCACGCAGCGGCCGGTAAGCCACGCGTTCGATGCTACATCCATAGCAGCTGGTGATCAGAATCGAGAAAATGAAAGCTGCGCCCATCAGCAGGAACGAGCTATCAATGCCCATCATCATCAGCCCGGTAATAACCATGAAACCGATGTAAGAGCCAATCATATAAACTTCGCCATGTGCAAAGTTAATCATACCAATGATGCCATACACCATCGTATAGCCAATCGCTATCAGCGCATACGTACTGCCGATAGTCAGACCATTCAGCAACTGCTGAATAAAATAAAAAATCTGTTCAGACATAGACCGTTGTTCCTGTGCGATCCGCGAAGGACGAGGATCAGCGCGGAAAGAAGTTACTGTTACCTACCCGATAAATAAAAAGCAGGGCCGTAATAACAGCCCCGCTTCAGAGTTAGCGGATGTTTTATTGCAGTACGCTGGATGTGCCATCCGCGTGCCACTGATAGACACCAAATTTAAAGTTTTTCAGATCGCCGCTTGCAGACCATTCCAGTGGGCCCATTACGGTATCCACTTTGTTAGCACGCAGGTAATCAGCGATATCCGCAGGTTCTTCACCAGCGCCATTGATACCCGCAGCCAGAGACTGAATTGCCGCATAGGTAGTCCATACGAATGGGCCTGAGTAATCCAGCTTCTTCGCTTTAAACGCTTCTACGATGTTTGCGTTAGCTGGATCTTGATCGTATTTTTTCAGCATAGTGACATACATACCTTCTGACGCTTTACCCGCGATAGCAGAGATATCTTTGTTACCTACGCCTTCCGGCCCCATGTATTTAGCAGTAAAACCTTTTTCTGCTGACTGACGCAGGATCAGACCCAGCTCAGGGTGATAGCCACCGTAATACACGAAATCAACGTTCAGTTTTTTCAGCTTAGCGATCAGTGCAGAGAAATCTTTATCGCCAGCGGTCACACCTTCGAAATCAACTACGTTTGCACCGCTTTTCTTCAGTGTTTCATAAACTGACGTTGCAATACCTTCGCCGTATTGTTTCTTGTCATGAATAACCGCAATAGTTTTTGGCTTGATGACAGAAGTGATGTAATTAGCAGCTGTCGGCCCCTGATCACTATCCAAACCGGTTGTACGCAGCACCAGTTTATAATCACGCTGAGTGATTTTCGGTGCAGTCGCAGCTGGAGTGATCATCAGAATGCCTTCGTCTTCATAAACATCTGACGATGGCAGAGTGCTGTCTGAACACAGATGGCCGATGACATATTTAACACCATCGTTGACGACCTTGTTAGCAACCGCAACCGCTTGTTTAGGATCGCAAGCATCATCATATTTGATGGCTTCCAGTTTTTTACCCTTGATACCACCTGCAGCATTGATCTGTTCCACCGCCATCAGGCCACCGGTAAACTCCATATCACCGTATTGAGCAACAGGGCCTGTTACCGGACCAGCGATACCAATTTTGATGGTCTCTTCCGCCATAGCAGAACCAGCACCAAACAGCGCTGTCGATACCGCAGCTGCAACCATCAGTTTTGACATTTTTTTCATGCAGATTCCCTCGATTATCGGACGTCAAGTCCATTTGGGTCTTTTTTGTATACAACCTGGATACTTTTACCGTTTTCTATCACTGCCATATGGCGTAAGACAATAGCAGGAGTGAAAAATATTCTTTGGTAAAAGCTCGCGTCTGCCACATAGATCGCCTTAATAAATTGCAAAAATAGAGCCAGAATTAGCATTAAACACTAAATGTAGTGATATATTCTGCATTATGCAAATTATCTGGTTTTATTAACTAAAATAAAAAACAAGATATCTGTCTGCTTAGCAGAGTATATTTTTAGTGATTCCGCTTTTTCCTGCCTCTTTGCTCTAAAATGGCGCGATCCGATGGTTTATGCACCAATAGACTCTGCTTGCCAGCCGGATCGGTTTTTCTGATACTGTCGCCCCTACTTTCTGCCGGCTTAGTTTTATGCGTTTACTTTATACCCTGATTATTTATTTACTGATGCCGGTCGTGCTATTTCTGCTATATCGTCCACGACAGGGTAAGCCGGGTTTCGGCGTTCGCTGGAAAGAGCATTTTGGCTTTGTGAACAAAACCGATGGCCTATCTCCACTGTGGATCCATGCTGTCAGTGTGGGCGAAACGATTGCTGTGACACCGCTTATCAAAGAGCTAAAGAAATGCCATCCGGACTTGCCTATTCTGCTCACAACCACAACCCGTACCGGCGCCGATCAGGCTGCCAGATTAGGCGGGCTGGTTGAACATCGTTATGCACCGCTGGATTATCCCGGTGCAGTCTGCCGGTTCTTAAAACAGATCCAACCCCGAGCATTGCTCATCATGGAAACAGAGTTATGGCCGAATCTCCTGGCTCACTGCGGCCAACAAAAAATACCGGTTGTGATCCTCAATGCACGCCTTTCCGAACGCTCCTGCCAACGTTATCAACACATTCGGACTTTCTTCCGGCAAATGGGAATGTCACTGACACTTCTGCTGTGTCAGCATCGCGACGATGCCGCCAGATTCAAACGTTTAGGAATTGCTGACCACCAGCTATCAATCACTGGCTCCATCAAATTTGATATTCAGCTGGATCAACAACAGATAGAGGCCGGAGAAGCATTCCGCCAAACTTTAAACCAGCGTCCAGTCTGGATCGCAGCCAGCACGCATAAAGGTGAGGATGAACTGATTCTGGCCGCACATCAGCAGGTTTTGCAGCAGATCCCGGAGGCATTATTATTACTGGTTCCCCGTCATCCGGAACGATTTGATGATGTTGCTCAGCTATGCCTGAATCAGAACTTTTCGCTGTGCCGGCGCTCAGAACAACGCACCGTTTTACCACAAGAACAGATCCTGCTTGGTAACAGCATGGGTGAAATGGCTTATTACTTCCAAATCGCTGATTTGGCATTTATGGGCGGCAGTCTGGTTCCGGTCGGAGGCCATAACCTGCTGGAGCCTGCCGCATTAGCCAAAGCCACTCTGATTGGCCCGCATTTTTTCAATTTCAGCGATATCACCAGGCAGTTAGTGGAAAAAAAAGCATGCCGGTTGGTGCATAATGAGAATGAATTAGCCACAACAGTACTTGAATTGCTTAGCACAAAAGAAGAATGCCACAAGATGGGTATGCAGGGATTTGATGTAGTTGCGGCCAATCAGGGAGCATTAGCGAAGAGTTTGTCCGAGATAGAAAAGGTCATGGGCCTATCTCAGCGATAAGACTGATAGGCCACCAGCAAGTTTTGCCAGTCATCCGAATGCCAATGGAACAATGGATGCAGCGCCGTTTCTTTTTGTAATGAACGTAATAAACGGGCCAGATTTTTGGCCTGCCAGCGGCCCGGCCGCCGGATTGCACCTTTATCAAAATCGATTATCCAGATCTTACCGTTAGCATCGCGTAGAATATTGTGTGCGTTCAGATCCGCGTGATAAACCCCAGCCTGATGAAACTGAGCAAGTACCTGACCGATTTGTTGCCATGTCTCCTGTGATAACGCTTCCTGCTTGAGCAGCTGCACCAGATCCTGAGCGCCGGGGATCCGTTCAATTAATATATCAGCCTGATAATGCCAGCCTTTGCGTACTATCCGGGCAGCGATAGGACGAGGCACCGGCAGATCTTCATCAACCAGTTTTTTCAGAAGATTAAACTCTGCAAATGAGCGGGTATGTTTTAATCCGGTAAAACAGAAATGATCCGGAATATAACGGCCAATCAGGCCCCCACGCCAATAATGGCGCAAGACCCAATCGGCAGAATAATGCCGGACAAACCAAGTAACACCACGACCATGCGACTGTCCGGTGATTGCCTGTTGCTGCTGCCAGTAATCTGCTGAAAAATATTCAGGCCCGAAATCCGGTGCCAGCGAGGGATCAAAACAACAGATTTGTCCGTCACTTTTCAGAATTTGCATAGCACTCATGGCCTTGTTCCCGGCAATATAATCGTACAATTCTACCTGTGTCAGGCCAGTTTTGCATTTCTGGTAAGATCACTGCGCATGCAGAGCATGTAAAACCTGCTGCAATGTATCTTTTGCCGGAGCTCCGCCGTCAGCCAGCACAGCTTTCTGCGCCCAGATAAACGCATGAGCCAGATCGCCCTGCTCCAGTAATACTTGCGCAAGGTTATTAGCTGCAACAGCTGATTGAGGATGCTTCTCTGCCGCCATCGCTAACCACTGCTGTGCACTGACTAAGTCACGACGTTGATATGCTGCATTTCCTAACCCTACTAAAGCGGTCAGATTATCCCGCCACTGCCGCTGCGCCGCCGCATACGCTGGAGCTGCCGCATTCAGTCCGGCTGTATTTTCCAGATCAACGGCCGCCTGCAAATATGGCTGTTCTTGCATGGATAGAGAAGGAGGCTGTTCGGGTGAAATAGCCATCAGGCCCCAGCGACCACCCCGCTGCCAGAGATTGTCAAACTGTGTCAATGACCAACGCTGATAAGCCTGTTCGCCTGAATGCACAATAATCTCATCGTGCTGCAAATCATACCCGGTCACAACGGCATAATGCCATTTCGGATACCAATTAAAAGCCAGATTCAGCAAAACAATGACCGGACGACCCGCTTCAATTTCCGTTAACAATGCATCCATCGTCGGCGTAATTTCATACGCCAGATAGCCCTGCCTGCGGACACTAGCCTTCAATTCAATCTGCAGTGAACCACCACGTGCCGGTAGTAGCATCTCTTTTGCCAACTCAGCAACGTTGACTGATTTATTTTGCTGCGCCAGCACCATAGCTAAAGCAGACGGACCACAGTAGGCATCATCCTGTTGAATAAATGGTACATTTAATTGTTTTTCGGCAGGATGAGCTGACGTAAGCTCCGAGCGGTGAGCACACCCAGCTAAAGAGAAAAAGCCCACCAGAAGGAGGGCTTGTAAGATAAACCGCATAACTTAGCGTACAGAACGGGTAAATGGGAATACCTTGGTCAGGCCAAGAATATCCGTGACCAGCAGTACGATGAAAACAAACAACACAGCACCAATAATCTCCCCACCACCAGCAGCGGGTAACTGATCAATCTTCGTAGATAACTGATTGATTTCATCATCATTCATCGCAGCGACACGCTGTTTAACCAAAGCAACATCCACACCTTGCGCTGCAATCTGTTTTGCCACATCTTCTCTGGCCAAAAACTGCATGACATGTGTGCGTTCACTGGTCTGATGAACTGCAGGCATTGTCGCCTGAGTGGACATCATTGAAGCTTTAGCCGGTAACGACAACGCCAGTAATGAAACAACTAACAGTCGGGCAATAACACCCCAGAAAGTAGACATTTGCCGATCCTCCGTTATTGATGGCGAGCTAACAATAGCCTGACTTCATCGTTTTGCAAAGCCTGTCAATGTATCTAAAACGCCCCACAATTCTTATAATGAAATCCATAACTCAGAAAGGCTGTGACACCAATATGCATCAGAAAGTGGTATTCCCCGGAACCTTTGATCCTCTCACCAGCGGACATTTAGATCTGATCAACCGTGCATCATCTCTCTTTGATGAAGTCATACTGGCAGTTGCGGCCAGCCCGGGTAAACGTCCGTTGTTTACACTGGATGAACGGATCGCATTAGCAAAAGAGTGCTGTCAGGATCTGCCGAATGTATCAGTCACCGGTTTCAGTAGTCTGCTGATTGATTTCATGAAAGTGCAACAAGCCACAGTATTACTGCGCGGTATCCGCACAGGCAGTGATTTTGAATATGAGTCACAACTTGCAGCCATGTACCGCCGCATGATGCCCGAGATGGAGATCGTTTTCCTGCCACCAGCAGAACAATACGCATTTGTATCGTCTACGCTGGTCAGAGAAATCGCGCTGCATGGCGGTGATGCAGGCCAGTTTGTCACACCAAATGTTGCTGACGCCATCAAAGCCAAACAGATCCAGCATCGCTGATTCAACTTCAGCGCATTGGCTGGCAAACCGGGCAATACACACTGCTGCGCTGACCAAGGCGCAGTTCTTCCAGTGGGTGCATACAAACAGAGCACGGCAAACCAGTCCGACCGTAAACCTGCAATTCCTGCACAAAATAGCCAGGCTTACCATCCGTGCGCATAAAATCGCGCAACGTTGTGCCGCCCTGCTCTATCGCCCGTGCTAATACCTCTTTCACCGCCTTAACCAACAGCAGGCATTCCTCATGTGATAATGTATTCGCTGAACGTTTAGGGTGGATGTGCGCCATGAACAAGGCCTCATTGGCATAGATATTCCCGACACCAACGACAACATGATTGTTCATCAACCAAGGTTTTATCGCAGTAATGCTTTTCCGGCTGCGCTGCCAGAGATAATCGCCAGAGAACGTTTCAGTCAACGGTTCAGGCCCCATGTTTTTCAGTAACGGATGCTGGAAAGGATCTTCTGACGTCCACAACAGCGCCCCAAACCGCCGGGGATCATGAAAACGCAGCAATTTGCCGTTTGCCAGTTCGATATCAACATGATCGTGCTTTTCTGCGGGGGTACCTGCGGGAAGAATACGTAACCGTCCAGACATTCCTAAATGCAAAATGGCGGCGCCAAGCGTGGAGTGCAACAGTAAATATTTAGCCCGACGCTCAATTTTATGCAAAGGCTGACCTTCCAGCAGATGTATTTCGGCAGGGATCGGCCAGCGCAAACGCGGATGACGAATAATCACCCGTTGTACCACAACGCCCTCGAGCCAAGGCGTAATACCCAACCGACTAACTTCAACTTCTGGTAATTCTGGCATGCTACATTCCCGAATATAAAATATGAGCTCGCCATTTATACGCCGGAATCAACAATTCAGATCGCAACATCACGTGATAACTTGCTGCAATGCTGAGTTATAACTAAGTTAATCATAACAACGACACAGATAAAGGAATCAGCATGTCACAAATTCGTAGTGTCAGAGTTCAAGTCTACGGCATTGTGCAGGGAGTGGGTTTTCGCTATTTCACACATCAGGAAGCCAGCAAATTGGGGTTGCGTGGCAGAGCAACGAATTTATCTGATGGCTCAGTCGAGGTACTGGCTGAGGGTGATGCCCATGCCGTTGAAAAACTGATCCACTGGCTGCAGTCCGGACCGAGAACAGCCAGCGTCGATTCTATTGAAGTTACTGAACTTGAACCTGGCTCGGTAAACGTGACGTCATTCCGAGCCTATTGAGCTATTTCAGCGTAGCACAAATCTTCCACAAATCAGCTTGTACCGCAGCAGCCGTCACTTCACGACCAGCTCCGGGACCTTGCAGGATCAGTGGATTGGTTCGGTAAAAATCAGTTTCGATAGAGAAAATATTATCGCACGGACGCAGATTAGCAAACGGATGCTCTGGTGACAGCATGTCCAATCCGACTCTGGCTGAACCATCTCTATCCAGACGGGCCACATAACGCAGGACTTTCCCGTGTGCCCGAGCCTCATCAAAGGCCGTTTCCACAGTATGGTCCAGCGCAGTTAGCCCCTCAAAAAAGGCTTCCAGTGGAATATCAGCCAGTTCAGCAGGAACCAGGCTCTGCAACGAAATATGATCCGGTTCCAGCTCCAGCCCCGCTTCACGTGCAAGGATCAGCAACTTACGACGCACATCATGCCCTGAAAGATCTTCTCTTGGATCTGGCTCCGTCAAACCATGTTGCCACGCCTGATCAACCAGCTCAGAGAAAGGAACAGAGCCATCATACTGCTGGAACAACCAGCTCAGCGTACCAGAAAAAATACCAGAGATACCATGAACCCGATCGCCGGATTCACGCATCATACGAATACAAGCCTGAACCGGTAACCCGGCTCCTACGGTCGCATTATAGCGCCATTGCACCTGATGCTCGGCAAAGCTCTGGCAAACTCGCTGATAGAAAGCACTTTCTGCCGCACCCGCCAGCTTATTGGCGGTGATCAGATGCGCACCAATCTGTGCGAATTCCGGATAATAGCTACTGACCGTTTCACTTGCAGTCAGATCAAGGATGATCAGCTCATCAAAAGGATGCTGTTCCAGCTGTACCAGTAACTCAGCCCAAATAACCGGCTGAGGATCAAAGCTGTCGAGTACCTGCAACGGATCAAGACCATCTTCACTGATCATGCCGCCACGGGAATCAAACACGCCGAAAAGTGTCAGCGTCAGCTGATGGGCATGTTCAAGATGATGCTTTTCCTTCGCCAGTAATTTCAGCCACTGGCTTCCTATATTCCCTTTCCCTAATACAACTAGCCCTACGCGTTTCGTTTGTAAAAACATGGCATGATGTAAAGCAATCAGCAAAGGTTCCAGTGTTATTTCACGCACCACAGCCACCAGACTCAGTCCATCTGGCGACGTAAAAATAAACTCCAGAGGTTGATCAACCAGTAGACGATAAAAACGATGACATTGCTCGGCATTATCACATACACCGGTACCAACCAATCCAATCAGGCTAAATCCATCCCGGCGAATCACCTCTTTTAAATTGAGCGATTCCTGATGTGAAGTCAGTAGCTGATAAGCATCAGCGATCATTTCCAGTGTATACGCCAAACGAACGACTCGACGGTCTGGCTGTGATTTACTGACTAAGGGAGATAACTGTTGCGCCGCCAGTATTTCATCAAGCTGATCAACCACCTGCTGATAATCACTGCCAGGCTGAACACGTAACTCTATTAAAGCAATCTGATCCAGGGAAGTAACAATCCGGGCACCTTTAACCTGTGATTTCCGCCTCAGGATATGCGATGAACCACCATTAGGAGCATAACTCGACCGTAACACCAGTTTTTGCTGACTTTGCAGTAAAGGCTGAAGTGTACGGGAGTGCAGTACTGGGGCACCCAGCCGCGCCAATTCATTGGCTTCATCTAGCGATAACCGCTCCAGCAGCTTGGCATCCTTCACACAGCGGGGATCTGCACTATATACACCTGCGACATCGCTCCAGATCGTGGATGATTCTGCATCCGCCAATGCCCCCAGTAACGTCGCCGAATAATCAGAACCATTCCGCCCCAGCAATAAAGTACGGCCCTCACTATCTGCCGCAATAAAACCTGTCACGACAACACGCTGTTCTCCGGTTCCAGCTAGAGCCTCGCGCAACTTTTCTCGCGATAGCGGAATATTCACGCGCGCCAGGGCACCTTCTTCTGCAGACATAAACCGACGGGCATCCAGCCAGGCAGCCTGATTACCCCTTTCTGTCAATAAAGCAGCTAATAATCGGGCAGACCAGACTTCTCCATGCGCTAAAATGCCATTACGTTCGTAACGGTCATATCCACGATTCAGTACGCGCGCAATAATGTCGATGTCTTCCATCAACTGCAATGATAATGATTGCCGGGCAGGACCTTCCAGAACACCCTCAATCAGACTGAGCTGATACACTCGTAAACCATTCAACGCAGTAACAGCCGCATCATCGCCGGCATCCGTTAACTCCAGCACCTGCAACAGCCGGTTAGTGGTTTTCCCTGCGGCAGAAACAACGATCAACGCGCGCGGATCCGACTCTTGCTCAATTAATCCGGCGACACGGCGATAACAATTTGGATCAGCTAAACTACTGCCTCCAAATTTGTGAACCTGACGCCCCGGCAAATGGCCTGTTGCAGTATGTGGCATACTTCATTACCCCTTATGACTAATACAGGACTTCAACTGCTGTATTAACAATTTCTCTATTTACTTGTAACACGGGAAAAAGCTTGTTCCAGATCCGCCAGTAAATCAGAAATATGTTCTATTCCGATCGATAAGCGCAATAGCTGATCTGAAATCCCGGCCACCCGGCGAGCTTCGGGATCCATACCAGCATGCGTCATGCTGGCAGGATGCGCAACCAGACTTTCAACGCCCCCCAGCGACTCAGCCAGACAAAATAACTGCAGATTTGCCAAAAATTGTTTTAATTGCTCTACATCAAAATCCACTTCAAAACTGAGCATTGCGCCAAAGCCCTGCTGCTGACGTTTTGCAATTTCATGGCCTGGATGATCCACCAGACTCGGATGATAAATTTTAGTAACTTGTGGTTTTTGCTGCAGATAGGAAATGACCGCTTCTGCATTCTCCTGATGCGCCCGCATGCGCGGAGCTAAGGTACGGAGACCGCGTAACGTCAGATAAGCATCAAACGCACCACCGGTATGCCCCAGGCAGTTACCCCACCAGGCTAATTTTTCATGAAGCTCAGGCGTGTTCGCAATAACGGCACCGCCAACAACATCAGAATGACCATTCAGATATTTAGTAGTGGAATGCACAACGATATCAGCCCCCAATTCCAGAGGCCGCTGTAGTAACGGTGACAGAAAGGTATTATCAACAGCAACCAGCGCACCCACCGCATGGGATTGCTGACAGATCGCCTCAATGTCCACCACTCGCAGCAGAGGATTAGATGGCGTTTCAACCCACACCAATTTCGGCTTCTGAGCCAAAGCCGCTGCCAACGCAACCGAATCGGTTTGATCGACAAATAAAATGCGATAAGAGCCCTTCGCCGCAACATGCTGGAATAGACGATATGTACCGCCGTAACAATCATGGGGAGCAACCAATAGGTCATCGGACGATAACAGTGCAGTGACCAGATTAATCGCCCCCATGCCACTACCTGTAAATACGGCTCCGGCCCCACCTTCCAGAGCAGATAACGCCTCAGCTAAGGTGTTGCGAGTCGGATTTCCTGAACGACTATAGTCAAATTCACGTTTCTCACCAAAACCAGCAAAGGTATAGTTTGTCGAAAGATAGATTGGCGGAACTACCGAGCCAAACTGCTTATCTTCAGCAATCCCTGATTTAACAGCATATGTTTCCTGTTTATAGCCCGACATAACGGCTCCCTGATCGTCGCATTTACATCACGTTAACCTACAGGAATGAAGACGTCAACACTTCTGGACGTCTATATGGCTTTGCTGATGGATTGCCATTATAAGCTATACGGGTTACTATGCTAAAGTTTGGATAAAACTACAGGTGTAAAATGAAAACGGCGTGGAATGGCGAATATATCAGCCCTTATGCAGAACATGGCAAAAAAAGTGAGCAGGTCAAAAAGATCACCGTCTCCATTCCTCTGAAAGTATTAAAAATACTGACTGATGAACGAACCCGCCGCCAGATCAACAACCTGAGACATGCCACCAACAGTGAACTTCTGTGTGAGGCATTTTTACACGCCTACACAGGGCAGCCACTGCCGGCAGATGATGATTTACGAAAGGATTGTCCGGATGATATCCCTCTGGCCGTTCAGCAACTGATGGCAGAAATGGGAAAACCGATTGAAAAATATGACGAATAACGACTAAATCAGAAGTCTAGCTCTTCCGGAGAGATATCGACCAGATCAATCTCCGGAATCATATCCTCGTGACCAATCCGGCTATAAACTAACATATCATCCAGATGCCCTTGTGTACGGCAGGCATTCTGCAAAGTCGCCTCCAATCGAAATCCAGCGCGCTCTGCAACTGCCCTGCTCTTTTCATTACTTGCTGCTGTTCTGATCTCAAGACGCGCAGCATGTAAATGAATAAATGCGTAATCAGCTAACAAGAGGACAGCTTCTGTGATGTAACCTTTACCTGCCGCAGACTGACGCACCCAATAGCCTAATTCATAGTAAGGGACTGACACGTCTCTGACATGAAGACTGATGCTACCTACCAACTCTTGATCTTCACGCCGAACAATCAGAAACCGCAGTTCTTGCTCTTTACGATCAAACTGCTCTTTAGCTACATTCATCGTTGCTGTTACTGTCAATGGTGATGGGTCGGGCTCTACCCAGTCCAAAAATAACTGATGCAGCTCATAGCTTTCAGACAATGCCAGACGCAACGGCTCAACCCATTCCAGTGCAGGGGGTTTTAACTCAATTCGGGAAGAGATAAGCATTGAATCCTTCAGCTACCGGCGAAAACAACTAAATAAATATATTAACTTCTACTGAAAAAACAGGAAGATAATCAGGGTTGCAACAATAAGGCTACAGTATAGCAGAGGAAGGCTTAAATCATAAGCGTAGAACAGATGATATGCGTATCAGGTAACGGGCTGAAAAAAATAAAGCCGGGATACCCCGGCTTTATTTTACTCTTCGGTAACTGCTTCAGCATCTACCGGACGACCAACCAGCTCAATATAAGCCATTGGTGCATTATCACCAGCGCGGAAACCGCATTTCAGAATGCGAGTGTAACCACCTGGGCGACCTTGAAAACGTGGGCCAAGTTCAGCAAACAGTTTACCAACAACATCTCTGTCACGGGTACGTGCAAACGCCAAACGACGATTTGCAACACTGTCACTCTTAGCAAGAGTAATCAAGGGCTCAACTACACGACGTAGCTCCTTTGCTTTAGGCAAAGTCGTCTTGATGATCTCATGACGAACAAGGGAGCTGGCCATGTTACGGAACATAGCCGAACGATGGCTTGCATTCCGGTTCAGTTGACGACCACTCAAACGATGGCGCATGACCTTATCCTTCTAACAAAATCGGTAGAACCTGCGATCTGGATTAATTATCTGCCAGACTTGCTGGTGGCCAGTTCTCAAGGCGCATACCCAGAGACAGACCACGGGAAGCCAGCACGTCTTTGATTTCGGTCAAAGACTTCTTACCCAGGTTTGGCGTTTTCAGCAGCTCAACCTCGGTACGTTGTACCAGATCACCAATATAATGGATTGCTTCTGCTTTCAGGCAGTTCGCAGAACGAACTGTCAATTCCAGATCATCAACAGGACGCAGCAGGATCGGATCGAACTCCGGCTTGTCTTCTTTCTTCTCCGGAACGGAAACATCACGCAAATCAACAAAGGCATCCAGTTGCTCAGCCAGAATAGTAGCTGCGCGACGAATGGCCTCTTCCGGATCCAGCGTGCCGTTGGTTTCCATATCGATAACCAACTTATCCAAATCAGTACGTTGTTCAACACGGGCGGCTTCAACATTGTACGCAATACGTACAACAGGGCTGAATGCAGCATCCAGTAACAAGCGACCAATCGGACGATCTTCATCATCTGTATGCAGACGTGCAGATGCTGGAACATAACCACGACCACGTTGAACACGCAGGCGCATGCTAATTTCAGCATTAGCACCGGTCAGATGACAAATCACATGCTCCGGATTGACAATGACAACATCATCACCATGGACGATATCACCTGCCGTGACCGGGCCCGCACCAGACTTGGTCAGCGAAAGGATTACTTCATCTTTACCTTCCAGCTTTACTGCAATGCCTTTCAAGTTCAGCAGGATCTCCAGGATATCTTCCTGAACACCCTCTTTACTGCTGTACTCGTGCAATACGCCGTCGATCTCAACCTCAGCAACTGCACATCCCGGCATGGACGACAGGAGAATGCGCCGTAACGCATTACCTAAAGTATGACCGAAACCACGTTCCAACGGCTCAAGGGTAACCTTGGCATGAGTCGGACTGAGTTGCTCGATATCAACCAAACGTGGCTTGAGAAAATCTGTTACAGAACCCAGCATTATGTCCTCTCTTAGAAGCCAAACCTTACTTAGAGTAAAGTTCGACGATCAACTGTTCATTGATGTCTGCAGACAGGTCTGAACGTTCAGGCAGACGTTTGTAAACGCCTTCCATCTTGTCTGCATTGATCTCAATCCAAGTTGGCTTTTCACGCTGCGCAGCCAAGTCCAGAGCGGCCTTGATACGCGCTTGTTTTTTCGCCTTCTCACGAACAGTGACTACATCTTCAGGAGAAACCTGAGAAGAAGGAATATTAACCACTTTGCCATTTACAACAATAGCTTTGTGGCTAACCAGCTGGCGAGCTTCCGCACGAGTAGTTGCAAAACCCATACGATAAACTACGTTATCCAGACGACCTTCCAGCAACTGCAGTAGGTTTTCACCAGTATTACCTTTCAAGCGGGTTGCTTCACGGTAATAGTTACGGAATTGTTTTTCCAGAATGCCGTAAATACGACGAACTTTCTGTTTTTCACGCAGCTGTACACCGTAGTCAGACAGACGTGGCTTACGCGCACCGTGCTGACCAGGAGCTGTATCAATTTTACACTTAGAGTCGATAGCACGAACGCCTGATTTCAGGAACAGATCGGTGCCTTCACGACGGCTAAGCTTCAGCTTTGGGCCTAAATATCTTGCCATGTTCTTTCTCCAACAATCCTACTAGATAACGTTATACACGACGTTTTTTAGGAGGACGACAACCGTTGTGCGGGATCGGAGTCACATCAGTGATGTTGGTGATGCGGAAACCCGCAGCATTCAACGCACGAATAGAAGACTCACGGCCCGGACCAGGACCTTTAACCATAACTTCCAGGTTCTTAACGCCATATTCTTTGGCGATTTCACCAGCACGTTCTGCAGCAACCTGTGCAGCGAACGGAGTGGATTTACGAGAACCACGGAAACCTGAACCGCCGGCAGTAGCCCATGACAGAGCGTTACCTTGACGATCAGTGATAGTCACGATTGTGTTATTGAAAGAGGCATGAACGTGTGCAATGCCGTCGCTAACTTGCTTTCTAACGCGCTTACGAGCACGAGTAGGAGCTTTTGCCATTTTCTACCTTCCCGCTTACTTCTTAATCGGTTTACGAGGACCCTTACGGGTGCGCGCGTTAGTTTTGGTACGCTGTCCGCGAACCGGCAGACCACGACGATGACGCAGACCACGATAGCAACCTAAGTCCATCAGACGTTTGATGTTCATAGACACTTCACGGCGCAGGTCACCTTCAACAGTAAACTTGCCTACCTCGGTACGAAGCGCTTCGATTTGAGCTTCGTCCAGATCTTTAATCTTCACATCCTCAGCGATACCAGCCGCTGCACAAATACTTTTTGCGCGGGTGTCGCCGATGCCATAAATCGCAGTTAACGCGATAACTGCATGTTTATGGTCAGGAATGTTAATGCCAGCGATACGGGCCACTATCTCACTCCTAAACAGGTAACAAATGTACGATCACCACAAAGCCCGTTCCGGATACATGGTGATCAGTCTACACACAAATGTAGGCTGGCTAATTTACTTAGCCAGCCTTACTTTTTCAAGTGTCTACCGAAAATATAATTAGCCTTGGCGTTGTTTATGCTTTGGCTCAGAGCAAATCACGCGAACCACACCGTGGCGTTTGATGATTTTGCAGTTACGGCAGATTGCTTTAACGGAAGCGCGAACTTTCATTGCTTAACTCCGCAATATTAGGCCGGATTAACGACCTACGCCTTTAAGATTGGCCTTTCTCAGTACATCACCATATTGATGAGACATCATATGGGTTTGCACCTGAGCCATAAAGTCCATGATGACCACTACAATAATCAGCAGCGAAGTGCCACCAAAGTAGAACTGGACATGCCAGAATGTCATCAATAACTGTGGTACCAGGCAAATCGCTGTAATATACAAAGCCCCAGCCAGTGTTAACCGGGTCATCACCTTATCGATAAAACGGGCTGTCTGCTCACCCGGGCGAATACCAGGGATAAATGCACCACTTTTCTTTAAATTGTCCGCTGTTTCGCGAGGGTTAAACACCAACGCAGTATAGAAGAAACTAAAGAAAATGATCGCAATCGCATATAGCAACTCATATAACGGCTGCCCTGGCTGCAAGCTCATAGAGATTTCTTGCAGAATATTTGCGATCCATGAATCACCCTGACCAAACCAAGAAGCAATTGTTCCTGGAAACAGGATAATACTTGATGCAAAAATTGCAGGGATAACACCCGCCATATTAAGTTTTAACGGTAAATGAGTACTTTGTGCTGCAAAAATTTGATTACCCTGTTGGCGTTTCGCATAGTTAACAACGATTCGACGCTGACCTCGCTCAACAAACACAACAAAATAAGTTACTGCAAACACAATGACCACGAGTAACAACAGCAACAGGATATGCAATTCACCCTGCCGAGCTTGTTCTGCAGTTGCACCAATAGCATGAGGCAATCCAGCAACAATACCAGCAAAGATGATCAGCGAAATACCATTACCTATCCCGCGTTCAGTAATCTGTTCACCTAACCACATAAGGAACATAGTTCCGGTGACCAGACTAACAACCGCAGTAAAGTAGAAGCCGAAACCGGGGTTGAGCACCAAGCCATGCATCATATTTGGCAAACCAGTTGCGATCCCCGCTGCTTGTACAGTGGCTAAGACCAAAGTACCCCAGCGAGTATGCTTACTGATAACGCGTCGACCGCTTTCACCTTCCTTTTTAAGCTCAGCATAATAAGGACTGATAACCGTCAACAGTTGGATAATAATCGACGCCGAAATATACGGCATAATACCCAACGCAAAAATGGATGCACGGGACAGGGCCCCACCACTGAACATGTTAAACATTTCAATGATGGTTCCCTTCTGTTGCTGGAACAGCTGCCCCAGCACAGTAGCGTCAATACCAGGAATCGGCACATAAGCGCCCGCACGGAAGACAATGATAGCACCTAGAACGAAGAGTAAACGACTCTTCAGTTCGCTCAGGCCCCCTTGCGAGCCCCGTGTTACTAATCCTGGTTTCTTGGCCATCTACTTATTATTCCTCGATTTTGCCACCAGCAGCTTCAATCGCAGCACGAGCGCCTTTAGTAACGCTAACACCACGAACAGTTACTGCACGTTCGATCTTTCCAGAAAGAACGATCTTGGCAAACTGCATGCCTTTAGTGATAACACCAGCTTGCTTCAGGGTGTTCAGATCAACTACATCGCCTTCAACTTTAGCAACTTCGCTCAGGCGTACTTCTGCAGTAACAGCACCTTTACGAGAATAGAAACCAAATTTTGGCAGACGAATTTTCAAAGGCATCTGACCGCCTTCGAAACCAGGACCTACACCGCTACCAGCACGTGAACCAGCGCCTTTGACGCCACGGCCACCGGTTTTACCCAAACCAGAACCGATACCACGACCTACACGCTTTTTGGCAGATTTAGCACCAGCTGCTGGAGAAAGAGTGTTTAAACGCATTGATTACTCCTCCACCTTCACCATGTAATAAACCTGGTTGATCATACCGCGTACGCATGGAGTATCTTCCAGCTCAACAGTGTGACCAATACGACGCAGACCCAAACCCACCAGAGTGGCTTTGTGCTTCGGTAAACGACCGATGGAGCTGCGAGTCTGTGTAACTTTTACAGTCTTGTTAGCCATGTCGTATTACCCCAGGATTTCTTCCACGCGCAGACCACGTTTAGCTGCAACCTGTTCCGGTGATTTGATGTCAGCCAGTGCTTCGATAGTTGCACGAACGACATTCATCGGATTGGTTGAGCCATAAGTCTTAGCCAGAACGTTATGTACACCAGCCACTTCCAGAACGGCACGCATTGCGCCACCGGCGATAATACCGGTACCCTGAGAAGCAGGCTGCATGAATACGGTAGAACCAGCATGGGTTCCCTTAACATGGTGGTGCAGAGTGCCTTCAATCAGCTCTACTTTAACCATGTTACGACGAGCCTGTTCCATTGCTTTTTGAATAGCAGCAGGAACTTCACGTGCTTTACCGTAACCGAAACCAACGCGGCCAGCACCATCACCTACCACAGTCAGAGCTGTGAAGGAGAAAATACGACCACCTTTAACTACTTTTGAAACACGGTTTACTGCGACTAACTTTTCTTGCAGTTCACCGGCTTGAGATTCGATTTTAGACATTGTCGACTCCTGGCTTAGAACTGAAGACCAGCTTCACGTGCAGCAGCAGCCAGTGCGGCTACGCGACCGTGATATTGGAACCCAGAGCGATCAAACGCTACAGTGGTAATGCCTTTAGCCAGAGCACGCTCTGCAATTGCTTTACCAACAGCGGCGGCCGCATCAGCGTTACCGGTGTATTTCACTTGCTCACGAATGGTTGACTCAACAGTTGATGCAGAAGCTAACACTTCGGCACCGCTTGCTGCGATAACCTGCGCATAAATATGACGCGGAGTACGGTGAACCACCAGACGAGTCGCGCCCAGTTCCAGCATTTTACGACGTGCTTTAGTAGCACGACGGATACGAGCTGCTTTCTTGTCCATAGTGTTACCTTACTTCTTCTTAGCTTCTTTAGTACGCACAACTTCGTCAGAATAGCGTACACCTTTGCCTTTGTAAGGCTCCGGGCTACGATAAGCACGGATGTCAGCTGCAACTTGGCCTAACAGAGCTTTGTCAGCACTTTTCAGTACGATTTCAGTCTGAGTAGGGCATTCAGCAGTCACACCTTCAGGCAACTCGTGGTCGATTGGATGGGAAAAACCCAGAGCCAGACCTACAGATTTACCTTTAGCTTGTGCACGGTAACCTACACCAACCAGCACCAGTTTGCGCTCGAAGCCAGTAGTAACACCAATAACCATGTTGTTAACCAGTGCACGAGCAGTACCAGCCTGCGCGTCTGCACCAGCAGCACCTTCAACAGGTGCAAATTTCAACACATTTTCTTCTTTGGTGACGATAACTGCAGCGTTCAGAGTGCGCTTCAGGGTGCCATTTTTACCTTTAACAGCAATTTCCTGGCCGTTCAGGGTTACTTCCACGCCAGCAGGAATAGTAACAGGTGCTTTCGCAACACGAGACATTTCCTAGCTCCTTACGCTACGTAGCAGATGATCTCACCGCCCATGCCAGCTTTACGAGCTGCACGGTCAGTCATCACACCTTTAGAAGTAGAAACAACTGCGATACCCAGACCATTCATGATCTTAGGCAGATCGCCACGTTTCTTATAAATACGCAGACCAGGGCGACTTACGCGCTGGATCAGCTCAACAACAGGCTTACCCTGGAAATATTTCAGTTCAATTTCCAGTTCAGGTTTAACGTCGCCACTCACTTTAACGTCAGCGATGTAACCTTCTTCTTTCAGCAGATTAGCAATAGCTACTTTCAGCTTGGAAGAAGGCATAGAGACGGAAACCTTGTGGGCCGCCTGACCGTTGCGGATGCGGGTCAGCATGTCCGCGATCGGATCTTGCATGCTCATGTGTCTTAACTCCCGAGATTAATTACCAGCTAGCCTTTTTCAGGCCAGGAATTTCGCCTTTCATCATGTGCTCACGCACTTTGATGCGGCAAAGACCGAATTTACGCAGGTAGCCATGTGGACGACCTGTGATATTGCAACGATTACGTTGACGGCTCGGGCTGGAATCACGCGGCAGTTGTTGCAGCTTGAGCACTGCGTCCCAACGAGCTTCATCAGAAGAGTTCACATCAGCGATAATCGCTTTCAGTGCAGCACGCTTCTCGAAGTGTTTTGCAATCAATTTTGCACGTTTATCTTCACGTGCAATCATGGACAGTTTTGCCATAACCCTACACCTTACTTACGGAATGGGAAGCTAAAGGCAGCCAGCAGAGCACGGCCTTCCTCGTCAGTCTTCGCAGTCGTTGTGATAGTGATATCCAGACCGCGCACTTTATCGACTTTATCGTAGTCGATTTCGGGGAAGATGATTTGCTCACGCACGCCCATAGAGTAGTTGCCACGACCATCAAAGGACTTAGCACTAACACCACGGAAGTCACGAATACGTGGCATAGAGATGCAAATCAAGCGCTCCAAAAACTCCCACATACGCTCGCCGCGCAGGGTTACTTTACAACCGATCGGGTAGCCTTCACGAATCTTGAAGCCCGCAACAGATTTGCGTGCTTTGGTGATCAGTGGCTTTTGACCAGAAATTGCAGCTAAATCACCAGCAGCATTTTCCAGTACTTTTTTATCAGCCAAGGCTTCACCGACACCCATGTTCAGGGTGATCTTCTCGATCCGAGGGACTTGCATGACAGAATTGTAGCCGAACTGGTTCATCAGTTCCTGGACTACAGTTTGTCTGTAGGTATCATGCAGTTTCGCCATCGTTAAACTCCAATTACTTAACTAGTTCACCGTTTGATTTGAAGAAACGAACTTTGTTGCCGTCTTCAAACCGGAAACCAACGCGATCAGCCTTGCCAGTAGCAGGGTTGAAAAGCGCTACATTTGATACATCAATCGCTGCTTCTTTGCTAACGATACCGCCAGCAACACCCAAAGCCGGAACAGGCTTCTGATGTTTTTTCTTCACGTTGATGCCTTCAACAATTACTTTGCCCTGTTCAACTAAGACTTTAGTGAC